>CAMYRF010000144.1 GCA_947296775.1 uncultured Mycoplasmatota bacterium | reverse complement strand
CCTCTACACTTACCATATGAATATTATAAAAAAGGAAATAAAGATAAAGCACAAGAGTTAGTAGAAGACCTAGCAATCAATATCTTATATGATCAAAATGCTCAAAACCAAGATCCATTCTGGGAAAAAACATCAGCCGATTACTTTTCAGGAATTTGTCTAGGGTTATTTGAAGATGCTAAAGAAGAAGAAATAAATCTAAATAGTGTTAATGCATTTACAACAATAGGAGAAGAAAAAAGCGGTCCAAATACAACATTTGTTAACGAATATTTTGGAACAAAAGATCCAACTTCACCAGCATATATAAGTGCATCATCAACAATAATCGCACCAACAGAAACAAAAGGAAGTATCCTATCTGTATTTAAACAAAAATTAAGACTATTTGCAGCCAGAGAAAACGTATCAGAAATGCTTTCACATAGTGACTTTGAAATGGAAGATATCGGAAAAAAGAAAACCGCAGTATTCATCGTAATTCAAGATGAAAAAACAACATATCATCCATTAGTTACCATTTTTATTAAACAATGTTATGAAGCTCTAGTAGATTATGCTCAAGGTTGTGGTGGAAAACTTCCATATAGAACCAATTTCCTACTAGATGAATTCGCAAATATGCCAAAATTAAACGATATCGTCACTATGGTATCAGCTGCACGTAGTAGAAAAATGAGATTCTTCTTCGTAATCCAAAACTTCGCACAATTAAGCGAAAAATATGGAAAAAATGTTGCTGACACAATCAGAGGTAACTGTATGAATATTATCTATTTAATCAGTACCGAACTTGCCGCATTAGAAGAAATCAGTAAAATGTGTGGAGAAATTAAAGTAAAAAGTGGTAAAGGGGATAAGGCCAAAGAAGAAACTCGTCCACTTATTACCGTAAGTGACTTACAAAAATTAAAAATGGGAGAAGTTATACTTCTAAGAAGTAGAATGGATCCATTTAGAACAAAATTAAAAATGGACTGGGAAATGGATTGGGGAGATTTATTCAAAACAGAACCAAGAGGTAACTTTGAATTATATCCACAAAGAGAAAAAGAACCAGTACATGTATTTGATTTAAAAGGTTATGTAGGGAAGAAAAAAGAAGAAAGAATTAATGAAATTATGGGCAATAGGCTAAATAAAAATGCCACTCCAGGTATGCCTATGCCAAATGTAATGCCAAAACCTCGAAAAATAAATAATATCAATTATAATGATATGATAAAAAGAATTGATGCTAGAATTGCAGAATTAGAGGCAATGGAAAAAGAAGAACAAGAAAATATGTCAAAGGCTAAAAGTGGAAAACCAATTGTAACAGTAAAACCTGATTATCCTAATATTGAAGTAGTTACACCAGTGCCAATGACAAAAGAAATCGAAGAAAAATTCCAAGAACAAATTAAACCAAAAGAAGAACAACCACAAGAAGAAAAAATAGAAATAAAAGAAGAAATCGAACCAGAAGTAACAGTAGAAGAACCAAAACAAGAAACAAAAGAAAAGCCTGCAAAAGAAGAAAAAACAAACAAAAAAGAAAAACACAAAGAAAAGGCTGAACCAAAAAATGTTCACGAAATCGGCAATAAAAAAGAAATCGCAGATAAAATCACTAATAACATAAATAAAACTGTGGAAAAAGAACAACCAAAGGATGAAAATTATATTACCGATGACCAATTCTTCGATGACTTCTTCCAAGACGATGACGAAATGTAAAAAAGTAAGAAAATTCTTACTTTTTTGTGTGATTTAAATTTATAAATAAAATTTTGATAAAAGTTGACTTTCAAACTTTTTTTGCTATAATAAATGCATATTTAGTTACATTGACAAGACAAAACACAAATAACATTTATTGCAAATAACCATTATTTGTGGTATATTTTAATTGGAGTAGAAAGGAAGGAATATATATGGCAAAAGTAAAAAACGATTTAAAAACACAAGCAGTTTTAAAGAATATTTTAAAAAAGGCTAAAGCCAAAAAAATAATAAAGCCAATAAATGATGCCTTTAAAGATATTCCTGTCCACAAAGAAATTCATAAAGGTAAAAAAGAATATTTTAATAACTAAGGAGGTAGTGCATGACAAAAGAAATAAAACAAAAATATGATCTAGGCGATATTGTATTTGTAAATGAATATGCTTACGAAAACAGTACGCAAGGTAAAAATCATTTATTTGTTGTTATTGCAGATGATGATAAAGCTATCCCACTAGAATACTTTGGACTAATTGTTTCATCACAAATTAATAAAAGTAAGGAAAACTCAAAACATAAATATAATGAACCACTATCTAAAAGTGATGAAAATGGATTAAACTATGAAAGCATAGTGAAATGTGACCAATTATATAATCTCCCTAAGGACAATGTTATGTTTAAAATAGGACATGTTGATGTAGATGATTTTATGAGATTTATAGATGCTTATGATAAATATATAAATCAAATAGACAAAGAACTAGAAACTGTATAGTACATTGTATTTACTAGAACAAGATTCAATTGTTGCTAATCTGTTAAATATAAAACATAAAAAAGTAAGAAATTCTTACTTTTTTGTGTGATTTAAATTTATAAAATAGTAGTAATTCATATAATATACTGAGGTGATAAATGTGAACATTTCAGTATTAGATTTATTAAAATTACCAAATCCTAATATCATAGATATAAGAACAAGAGAAAATTTCAATAACAATCATATGCCAAATGCTAAAAATATAGAATCAAAAGAATTAATGATAAGACCAGAAAAGCATCTAAATAAAAACGAAACATATTATTTATATTGTCAGCACGGAATAACATCTCGAAAACTTTGCCAAATATTAAGAAATAATGGATATAATGCAGTTAGTATAAACGGTGGTTATGAAGCTTGGTTATTACAAAATTAGCACATAGAAAATATACTACGAACAATAACACCAACAAAATGGAAAATTATGGGAAAATAATATTGGTGATAATATGAAATTCGATAGAAGTGATGAAAATTATGTATATGATTTTGTAGGGAAAAATATCCGCAGATATAGAAAACAAAAAGGATGGACCCAAAGAAAGTTAGCCGAAGAAAGTAGATATTCAAAACAATTCATTTCAAACATCGAAAATAACGTTCATCAAACATTTTCATTAGGAACCGTTTGGAAAATTGCACAAGTACTAGATGTTGAATTAGATGAACTTTGCAAAGAACCAAATAT
>CAMYRF010000143.1 GCA_947296775.1 uncultured Mycoplasmatota bacterium | reverse complement strand
GATGTTCCTTTAATATTTAGGACGCTACTAAAAGCTGCATATCCTACTGCCATTAATAATACTACTGCACACAAACTCCCTATTATTATGTTGTTTTTCTTTCTTTGTGTCACATTCTTCCTCCTACTACATTATAAAGATTAGTGTTTGTCATATTTTGTTACATTTTAATTATACTGGTCATACAGCCAATAGTCAATAGTCGAATATGTTGGTACAATTATTTATGTAAAGGAAGTTTGCTAATGAATAATTGTTATACAAAATTAAAAATTGAAAATGGTTATTATATTTTTAAGTTAAAGCAACTTTTAGCGGAAAAGAATATTAGCATTAATAAATTAATGCGTGATACTAATACTGATTTTAAAGTTATAAAAAGGATTTTAACTGGCAATATGGTAAGAATTGATATTTATGTTTTAGCAAGACTTTGTAACTATTTAGATTGTAATTTATCTGATATGATCGAATATGAAAAAGACTCTATTTTAGTTTAGAGTCTTTTTTATGATGTTTTTATAGTCATTTGAGATACTTTCCATTTACCATCTTGTTTAACTAACTTAAATTCTGATGCTGCAGATTTTTTAGTATCGGCGCAAGTTAAACTTGGCATAGGGTTTCCTTCGCCTGCACAACTAACCTCATAGTTAATATTAGTAACCTCAAATGTCAATTCATTTTTATCTTTACTTATTACTTTGAACTCAGCCTCTTTAAAGAAATAATTATCGATTTTATCTTTAAAAAAATAATACTCATTCTCTATATTTGCAATAAAACCATTAGGTGCTAAAACAGTAGAATTAATAAACTCTTCAGTAAAATTATCAGTAATCGCATCATTATAATTTTGAACTTGTGTAACTACTGAATTTTCTGCAAAAGTTTTACCATGCAAAGCATTAAGCTCATTAATTAAAGTTTGATTAGTTAAAACAACATCAGTAGATTCAATTTGATCATACAATTTATCCATATCAGTTTTAGTATTAGTAACAGTCGCTAAAGCCATATAATATTTTTCTTTAGCAATTTTTTTAGCATCTTCTTCATCGATTTTACCATCAGCTTCCTGTTCAATTGTTTCCACTTTTTCATTAGGGGTAGCCTTAATATATTTATTAATCCAAGCATAACCACATATTGCAATTAAAAGTAAAACAAAAGTAACCAATATACTAGCTGAACTAGGAACTTTATCATTTTTATCTTTCATAATCCACCTCTATTCCTCTTCTGAAGATTGTTCAACCTTAACCAAAACCTCTCTTGGTTTTGATCCATTAGGAGGACCAATAATCCCACGTTCTTCTAATAAGTCAATACATCTTGCTGCCCTATTATACCCAAGTCTAAATCTACGTTGCAATAAAGAAGCACTCGCCTTTCCACCAGTAACAACAAATTCTACAATTTCATTATAAAGAGGTTCTTCATAATCATCACTTTGGTTAACCATTGTAGTAGCACCTTTATCTTCATTAGAAATTTCTAAACTAGAATCATAATGAGCTTTTTGTTGTTTAATAACATAATCCACAACATCTTTAATCTCATCATCATCAATGAATGTTCCTTGAATTCTTATAGGCGTATTTTCACCTTGTGGTAAAAAGAACATATCACCTTTACCAAGTAATTTTTCAGCTCCGCTCATATCCAAAATAGTTCTTGAATCGATACTACTAGATACCGCAAACGAAATACGAGAAGGAATATTAGCCTTAACAACACCCGTAATAACATCAGTACTAGGTCTTTGAGTTGCAACAATCAAATGAATACCAGCCGCACGAGCCATTTGCGTAATTCTCATAATAGAATCTTCAACCTCTTTAGCCGCAACAAGCATCAAATCAGCAAGTTCATCGATAATAACCACAATATATTCCATATGTTTTAATTTATCCTCATCGCTTCGACCAGCATTTTGCTTATCGATATATTTATTATAACCTTTAATATTTTTAGTTCCACTTTCACTAAAAGTATCATATCTGTCTTCCATAATTTGAACAATTTTTTGAAGAACAATATTTGCTTTTTTCGCATCAGTAACAACTGGAGTAAGTAAATGAGGAACACCATTATACATAGAAAGCTCAACTTTTTTAGGATCCACAAGAACAAGTCTTACTTCATTAGGCTTTGCCCTCATCAAAATAGAAATAAGCATACTATTAATACAAACTGATTTACCTGAACCAGTACTTCCAGCAACAAGCATATGCGGAGTCTTATCAATTTCACAAAATCTTGGTTTCCCCATAATATCTTTACCTAAAGTAACAAGTAATTTATTATCCCTTTTATCTTCAGGAACCGCTTCTAAAATTTCCCTGACCACAACAGGAGTAGTTACCTTATTAGGCAATTCAATACCAACAGTTTTTTTACCAGGTATAGGCGCTTGTATACGAACCTCTTTCGCCCCGAGTTCTAAAGCCATTTCCCTATGAATACCAGTTATCTTACTAACTTTAGTACCAGATTTAATTTCAAGTTCATATTGCGTAACAGAAGGTCCAATATTAGCAGCTACAACTTTACCTTCAATACCAAAATCTCTTAAAACTTTTTCAATATCTTTTACATTTTGTTTAATAGCCTCTTCATTAGCCTTGTTATTTACCCTTTTAGGTCTAGCTAACAAATTAGTTGTTGGAAGTTTATAACCCTTATTAGGTAAAAATTCAGGTTCCAAAGCCTCTTCATCACCAGGTTCCCTCAAATCCTGTTCAAGAGATTTAGTCAAATCATCAATAGAAGAAACAACTACTTTATGATCCTCTACTTCTTCAGGTTCTTCTTCTATAACTTCTTCACTCTCTTCCTCGCTAGCATTCTCTTCAATTAAACGTTGTCTGCGCTCCTCAGCTTTAGCCTCATTTCGAGCTTTACTAGCTTCCTTAACCTTTTCATGATTTTCTTTAAGCCAAGTAATAATATCATAAATAGAAATACCAGTAAACATAATAAAACCACAAATAATAAGTGCAAAGCAAACAACTAAAGTACCATCTAAAGTAAGTAGTTTTACAAATATAACCGCCAAAATAGCGCCAATAATTCCTCCACCTTGAAGCTCATTCGCCCCTTTTACAAACCCCATTAAGTTATTAATAGTCTCTTTAATAACTTCAAATCCTTCAATACCATTTTTACTAAGGCTCTCAATATAACCAGTATGGCATAAAGTTAATACACCAAGCGTTAAAACATAAAAC
>CAMYRF010000142.1 GCA_947296775.1 uncultured Mycoplasmatota bacterium | reverse complement strand
ATATTTTTTTCATCAGAAGGAAAAATCTTAATACCTCTTTCATTAAGTCCCTCTTCAGTAAAAAAATGTTCTAACGCATCGCTCCCCATAACCTCATAGCCTAAATCAAATAAAATACAGGCAAGCGCGCTCATGCCAGAGCCCTTTATTCCAACAAAATAATACATGATGTTCCTCCTAGCTCAAAATATCGATTAAATATGGTCCAAGTATCAGTACCATAATAAGTGGTACTATAAATACTACTGAAACAATACTAACCTTATTTGGTATTTTATTAATCTGCCCTTTTATTTCTAATATTTGTTTTTCGCGTAAAAAATCTATTTGATTATACATCGTATCAATAATACTATTACCAAATTGATTCGTTTGAATAATATTCAAAATAATATTATTAACCGTCTCAGAGGGAATTCTTTTTTTCATATCCTCCAAAGCCTCAAGTAAAGACTTACCAAAACTCATTTCAAAAAGCGCCTTTTTAAACTCATCAGATAATTCAGAATCAACATTATCACAAGTAACAGTTAGTGATTGTTCTAAATTTCTTCCAGACTCTAAAGTCAAAGTCAAAATTTCAAAAAACTGAAGCGCCTGATAATCTAGCCTAGCAACTTTCTGTTTAAGGGGTCTAGTAATAAATATGTAATAAAATAAATAATAATACCCTATCGCAATAAACGGCGCATATATATACCCTTTATTGCTTATATATAAAATTATAATAAAAATTAACAAAGTAGTAAAGAGTCTTGTGTTACAAAATGACAAAGTTGTGAATTTTGTATCTTTACCCAAACAAGCAATTTTCAAAGAAATATCTTGAATTTCCTGTTTGCGATAAATTTTTCTTATAAGTTTCTTATCATCCATTTATATCACCACCTTCATGATCTTTCTTACACAAATTATAAATATTATGTAATAAACAATCATTCCAATTAAAAGTATAATACCTAATTTAGTCGTTACAAACGGCATAAAATATGTAGGATTGATAAGACTTACAAATAATATAAATAAAAATGGTACCGCAAATAAAACATAAACAATAATCTTACTACTGCCAGTTAAACTCTTAAGTTCTAACCTTAATTTCTGTTTATTAAATAAAGTTTTCTCAATGGCATCAAATACCTTAGTAATATTACCACCAGTTTTATTAAGAATAGTTAAAGAAGCCGTTAAATAATTGACCTCATCTAAATTAACACGTGAAGAAAATCTCTTAAAAATAACATCTATACCAAGGCCATAAGAAAGTTCAAGACCCATTTTCTTAAATTCCCTACCAATTTCACCAGGAACTTCTTCGCCTGCTATATCAATTGCTTGCGAAATACTTCTTCCATATTTAAAAGCATTATTCATAACAATAATAGCCGCCAGTAAATCGTTTTCCATTTTTATTCTATAAGCCTTATACTTAATAAAATATAAAATATCAAAAACAAAGAAACCAACCACTAAAGGAATAATAATTTCATAAGCAGAAATTAACTTAAATTGAATCGTAGTTGCCACTGCAGCAATCACAACAAATAAAAGAGAAAGCAAAATTTTCCCAGCAAATATTTCCCCGCCAGAATTATGAAGCGCACTTATATTAGAATATTTATCAAGCCTATTCGCATACTTTTTAGCAAATTCAGACTTATCAAAAAACTTCAAAATTGCACCATTCATCCTGTTATAAAGCGTATATAAACGATCAAATATGGATATATTATATCCCTTAGTTGGCTCCAAAGTAAAAGGATCAATACGCTTTTCTAATCTAAACGTTTTTCTCATTCTTAAAATAGGGAAAATAAGCAAAAATAGTAAAGCTACAATAACAATTTGTAAAATAAATAAATTGTTTTCAAAACTATTAACAGTAACAGTCATAGATTTAGTAGCTACATTTCCCGCCTCATCACTAACAGTATAAATAATTTCATGAGTTCCAACTTCACCTAAATTAACATCACTAGTTTTAATCGAAGTTGTTAACTCACCATCATGATTATCACTTGCTTGTACACCATCAGTAACATCAAATTCTTCACCCTTATTTATAGTTACATGACTTTTAGCCATTGTTAATACTGGAGGTTCTTTATCAATCAAATATACCCCACTATTAACATTATAATTCTTGCCTAATTTATCAGTGCACACTACCGAAACTTGATAATTTCCAGTATCATCCAAAACAATGTCCGTAGGTTTATTATTACTAACGTTAACTGTACTGAAAGATTTTCCATCCTTATAAATCGTATAGCTATATTTAGTTATATTAGAAGACGGTGAAAAAACCAAAGTAATATCTTTGTTTACTGGTTTAATTTGATTATAAGTGTTAAAAACTCCACCGTTTTCCATATTTCCTCCTAATTAAACATATCGTCTATTTCATCAATTCCTCTAGCCTTAATTTTCTCATAAACTTTAGGAACATAATTATGCATTAAGAATTCACCAATAACATCGCCATTAGGTAAAACCCCAGTCTGTCTAAATTTAAAAATTTCTCTTTGAATAATTTCACCATTACGTGTACCAGTGATTTCGCAAATACTTGTAACTCTTCTTCGTCCATCACTAAATCTACGTACCTGAACAATAATATCAATCGCATTTTCAATATATTCACGAATAGCCATAACTGGAATTTCTACCCCATTCATTAAAACCATAGTTTCAAGCCTGTTTAAAGCATCCATTGGGCTATTCGCATGCATAGTCGTCATACTACCATCATGACCTGTATTCATCGCTTGAAGCATATCAAAAGCTTCCTTACCACGAACTTCACCAACAATGATTCGATCAGGTCTCATACGTAAGCTATTGATAACCAAATCACGAACCGTTACCATACCAGTACCCTCATAATTGTTAGTTCTAGTTTCAAGGGAAATAACATGATCCTGCTTTAATCTAAGTTCTGCTGCATCTTCAATAGTAATAATACGTTCATCAGGATAAATAAATCCCGACATAACATTTAATAAAGTTGTTTTACCCGCACCAGTACCTCCAACAATTAAAATATTAAGTTTCGCATGAACGCAAGTTTCTAAAAATCTTGCCATATAAGGCGTTAAGGTACCAGTTCTTAAAAAGTCATCAATATTCGCAAGTTCCCTTTTAAACTTACGAATAGTAAGCACTGGGCCATTTAATGAAAGTGGTGGTAAAACCGCATTCAAACGTGATCCATCATCTAAACGAGCATCTACCATTGGATGAGCAACAT
>CAMYRF010000141.1 GCA_947296775.1 uncultured Mycoplasmatota bacterium | reverse complement strand
TGCTATTTCGGACACATTATATTGTGGCTGTACACTAGCCCTAGAACCATTTTATTCAAAGGACTTTTTTCCATTTTCTCTTATTATAAATAGACCTAATTTTGTTCCAGCTAGTGTAGGTTTCTGGGGATATTTATGCAAATTATTAAATTTTCATGAATTTTGGAAAAATATAAATATGCCATATTTAATGATACCAACAGTAACTGGTGAAGGACTTACACAAGGTGAAGAAAAATTCTTTAATTTTACTTCTAGGAAGCATAAATTTGGTACAGAAAAGTTGCCTTTTCCTTTAGCGCCTGTTACATTTTCAATTGGTGGAGGAACCACAGAAAGTAGTGGAATATTTGTCACTTTATTTAAATCGTTGCAAGAAAAAAAATTAAATCATTTAATAAGAAAAGAAACTTTGGGATTAACTCCTCATAAATTTGCTGAAATAGAGGTATTGGATGAAAATGGACAATATTGTGATATTAATGAACCAGGTCTTTTAGTAGCAATTAACCCATGTGAAATGTCAGGATATACTGATGAAAAATTAAATGAAGGAACACATGTTGTTGATGCATATGGTCGTGAATGGTTAAATTTAGGAACATATTCTTATAAAGATGGAACTGGAAGAATTAAAATGAAAGGTAGAATGGGCAGCGATATATTTTTATCTGATGGAACTAAAATACCATACTATTTAATAGAAGATAGTATATTAAGTGATACAAAAAATATTATGTCTTGTACTATTGTTGATACAGAAAATAATCATTTAGTTTGCCACGTAGAGTTACAACCATATAAACAAATGTCACAAGAAGAAATAATAAAAGGAATTATCGGTAGAATTAATCATAATTTTCCAAATGAAGTTAAAGAAAAATTATATTTTAGATTTAGAGAAGGAATAGATTCTTTTCCATTAGATCCTAGTGGTAAGAGAAGTATTAGTACCCTTAAAGCAATAGGTATTGATGATGAAACATTATCATTTAATGATTTACAAGCGAAATTCTTAGTACCAACCGAGACAAAATGTAAAGTTTTAAAAAAGAGTAGATTTTAATAAGTCTATTCTTTTGTTTTTAAGTAACTATGTGGTAAAATTAAATAAAATAGTTGTAAAATAAATGAGGTGTTTTTATGGGGAATTTTTTAAATGTTATACTGTGTGGGTTAATTTTTTCAGTTGTTTTAAATGCTATTTATTTTAGAAAAAAACACATTAAAACAGGTGAAACCAAAATTTTTTCTATATTATTGATAGTAAATTTGATAAGTTTAATTAGTGAGTTTGTATGTTCTTATATTGGTTATAATTTTCCTGAAGACACCTTACTTTCACATGTGGTAACTAAATTGTTTTTGATTTGTTTGATGACATTTTTGCTTTATATGACGTTATATATTTACGTTATATGTTATACAACAAATAAAAATTCTAAAAAAGAATATTATAATAAATTAAAACTGCTTTCTTATATTATATGGGGTATATGTTCTGTTGTATGTTTGGTTTTACCGATTACAACGCATGTGGGTTATGCAACAGGATTATCAGTAAATTGGGTTTATACATGTTCTACATTAGTGCTTTTAGAGTGGATGATTCCATTCATTAAAAATTTTAAGACAATTAATAAGAAAAAAACTGTACCTATTATACTTTTTGTATTATTTATGGTAGTTATGTCATCAATACAAAGAATGTATCCTGAAATCACGATAACTACAGTCGCAGAATTTTTAGTCCTTTTCATTATGTACCATACAATTGAAAATCCAGATGTCCAAATGATAGAAGAACTATATAAAAATAAAAAATTAATAGAAAAATCAAATGAAGATACATCTAAGTTTATCTTCAGAATGACTCAAGATATTAAAAAACCAGTCAAAGACATTATTTCAATAAGTCATGGTATGACAAGTATGAATGATATAGAAGGACTATTATCGGCAGGAAAATATATAAATAACTACGCTAACCAAATAGATTATTTAATGAATAAAGCTTTAAATATTTCTAATATGGATACACAAAGTATTAAAGTATTCGATACTAGATATAATGTTAAGAACTTATTTAAAGAAGTGTCGTTTAGAGCTAAAGAAGATATAAAACCTAATCTTGAATTTGATTTCAATATTAGTGATAATATTCCAACATATTTATATGGTGATTCTATAAAATTAAAACAAGCAATTTCTTCAGTAATCAATATTGCGAATAATTTTACTAAAGATGGATTTATTTCATTAGATGTAAGCTCAATTGTAAGATATAATATGTGTAGATTAATTATTACGGTTGAAGATTCTGGTAAAGGGATTGGTATTGATAGAATAAATCAAATCTTAAGTTTAACTGGAGATGATTTAAAAGATATTGATACTAAAAATAATGATGATAGAAATTTAGACATTTTAGCTGTTAAAAAGGTTGTTAGTATGCTGGGTGGCTCTTTAATGATAAAGAGTGAAGAAGGTGTGGGAACTACTGTAACTATTATTCTTGAACAAAAAGTAGTTGAAACCAAAGAAACTGAACTTTCTAAAAAATTAGAAAGTTATGAACAATCATTATATGGGGAAAAACAAGTTTTAATAGTAGATGATGATGAAAAAGAACTTGATAAAATTGAAAAGCAAATAACTTCTGATGGGATTATGGTTAGTTCTTCAGTGTATGGAAGAGATGCAATAGAAAAAGTTAGATCTAAATTAAAATATGATTTAATTATTTTAGACGATGAACTTGGAAGTACAAGTGCTTTAGAGGTTTTAAAAGAACTTCAAAAAATTAAGAACTTTAAAACACCAGTAGTAGTTATGATTAATGATAATAAAGAAGGAATTAAACTTCATTATTTAAAAGATGGATTTGCTGATACAATAAGTAAATCAAAACTTGAATCAGAAATTGATAGAGTTATGAAAAGATTTTAATATCTTTTCTTTTTTATTTACATTTTCTGCGAATTTTGACAGTCTTTGGAGAATGTTACTTATTATATATTTTTTAATTATGTTACTTTTATTGTTTGTGGTTATTTATTTTGTTTGTGTAAATTGGTTTACACATTAAATATGTAAATGATTATTTATTTTAGAATATAGGAATTTAAAATATCCATAATAATTTATAAGCAATTATCTATGAAAAAATTGGTAAATGTGTTAAAATGTTAATATATGGAGGAGCGGTTAGGATGAAGAGAGCTAGTTATGTTGATAAATCTGGTAATACAATTGATCAGACTTTTGAAAGTAAAAAAACTTTTTTGAATATATTTTTTGTTATCGGAACAATTGTGCCT
>CAMYRF010000140.1 GCA_947296775.1 uncultured Mycoplasmatota bacterium | reverse complement strand
TAAATCAGGTATCCTTGGATGGTCTATATTCTTTATTTTCTTCTCATTCATTTCTGGTATACTAGGGCTTATATACTATTTTGGATTAAATAATATTCAAATAGAAAAAGAAAACATGGCATACTTAGATGAAATAGAAAGACTAAAAAAACTACTTGATGAAAAAGCCATCACAAAAGCAGAATATGATAAGAAAAAGAAAGAGATACTAGGTGAATAAGCCTAGTATTTTTAAATTCCTTGAATATTTAATAGAATTAAGTTATAATCTAAATTAGAGTGGTGATAATATGAAATATATAGGAAAAATATTTAACTTTTTAACCCATCGAGCTGTTTTAGGAATAATACTATTATTATCACAAGTATTAATCCTTATAACTATGGTGTGGCACTTCAATGTTCAATTTGTATATTTCTATCTCATCAGTTACTTATTAGGAATTTTAGTTTCCCTTTATATAATCAACAAAACCACAAATCCTGGTTATAAAATAGCTTGGATTATGGTAATACTAGTATTTCCGGTAATAGGAATAGTAATATATGCCCTGTTTGGTGGTGTTCAATTAAGTAGTAGAGAAAAAAAGAAAATGGAAGAGATTTACTATCATCAATTAAAAAACATTTCCAAAGACGAAACTGCAAAAGACGAATTAAAATACGAAAATATAACCGCCTATAACCAAGCTATGTATATAACAAAATATTCACTTTCACCGATTTGTAAAAATACCGAAACAAAATATTTCAAAATAGGTGAAGAATACTACGAAAAATTATTAGAAGAACTGAAAAAAGCAAAAAGATATATTTTTATGGAATTTTTCATCGTTTCAGAAGGAAAAATGTGGGATAGTATATTAGAAATTCTAAAACAAAAAGTAAAAGAAGGCATCGAAGTAAGATTTATATATGATGATTTAGGCTGTATCATGACCCTTCCAAATCATTACTATAATAAATTAGAAGAATATGGAATTAAAGCATGTACTTTTAATCGCTTTGTTCCTATATTAAGATCAAAATTTAATAATCGTGACCATAGAAAAATAGTCATAATAGATGGCTATATAGCTTTTACAGGTGGGATAAACCTTGCAGACGAATATATAAACGAAATAGAAAAATATGGCCACTGGAAAGATAACGGGATCATGCTAAAAGGCGAGGCTGTATGGAATATGACTATAATGTTTATGTCAATGTGGGATTTCGTTAGAGGATCAAAATATAGCTATAAAAACTATAGACCACTAAAGGAAAATTTAGAAAACATAAAATCAGATGGTTTTATAATTCCATATTGCGATAATCCATGGGATCATGAACCAACAGGAGAAACAATATACCTAAACCTAATCAATAAAGCAAATAGATACATATATATAACCACTCCATATCTGATAATCGATAATGAAATGGTAACCGCCCTGCAAGTAGCTGCCAAAAGTGGATTAGATGTCAAAATAATAACCCCAAGCATTCCAGATAAAAAAATGATAAACGAAGTAACTAAAGCTTATTATGATGAACTAATCAAAAATGGAGTTCAAATATATGAGTATTTACCTGGATTCATTCATGCCAAAACATTTATTGTTGATGATGAATATGCAACCGTAGGTACTGTAAATCTAGATTATCGTAGCCTATACTTACATTTTGAAAACGGAGTTTGGCTATACAAAGCAAGTACAATAAAAAGCATAAAACAAGATTTTCTAGAAACATTAGAAAAATCAAAACAAATACATTTAGATAAGAAAAAGAAAGAAAGTAAATTACAAAAATTAAAAAAACACATATTAATGGCATTCGCACCATTAATGTAAGGAGGAAGAAAAATGAAAAAAATATTTATACTAATCGTATTAATCACAATCACAACAGGATGCACCAAAGGAGAAGAATTTACCTGTACAGTAGACAATAAAGAAGCAATATTTACCCTAAAAGATGGAATTGTTACAAACTATACCTTAGATGGTGAAAAACAAGATAAATCAAAAATAGATGAAATCAATGGTGAATACTTCACAAGCGCAACCACAAATGAAGAAGGTAAAGAAGCTTTAAATAGATATATATTATCCGTTGGTGGAAACTGTAATTAAAGAAATATTATTATAGGATCATTATGCGGAGTATTGCTATTAATGGTAGTAGGATATGCAGCCTTTAGTAGCGTCCTAAATATTAAAGGCACAACAGGAATTAGTTCAAATTGGGACATTAAAATAACCCAAATAACAGAAGAAACAAAAACAGGCGAAGCTGTAACAACAACCGATGAAAGTGGAAATAAAAAAATCAGTGGAGTAGGAACGTTAACCGCAACAGTAGAAGCAGATTTATTTTCACCAGGTGATAGTATAGAATATGATATAGTTATAACTAACCAAGGAACAATAAACGCTAAGCTAGATAAAATAACAAAAACAGAATCAAATAATCCAGTAATCAAATTTGAAACATCAGGATTAACAGAAGGAGATACTTTAAATGCTGGAAGTACAGCAACATTAAAATTAAAAATAACATATGATAGTAACGTAACAAGTCAACCAGAAAATTTAGAAGGTTCAATGACAATAACATTAGACTATGTTCAAGCTGATGAAACCAGTGAAGTACCTGGCGGTAATGTTGGCAATGAAACAGCTGCTGAAAAATTAATAGCTACGGAGGTTACAACTGGAGAAGGACTATATTCAGACGAATATGAATTAGGTAGATATACATATAAAGGAGCTGACCCGAATAATTATATTACATTTAACGATGAATTATGGAGAATAATTGCCGTAGAATCAGATGGAACATTAAAAATAATCAGACCTAATAGTATAGGAAAATTAGCATGGGATTCTACAAGCTCAAATAATTGGGCAAGACCAGCTACGTTAAATACCTATTTAAATAGTGATTATTATAATACATTATCTGAAAATTCAAAAAGTGTAATTCAAGAACACACATGGGCAGTAGGAACTATTACTGATTATTCAAATTTATCAAATCAAATTGCAGGCGAAAAAGCAGCACAATGGACAGGAAAGGTAGGATTGATTAGTGCTAGTGATTTTGTAAGAGCCAATTATGATATCGAAAGATGTGGAGTTAGCTTAAGTGCAAGTAATTCTAGTTCATGTTTACCAACAAATTATATATATTTATTTGTCCAAAATAACTCAAGTGATTTATGGATTATTAACCCATACGATGGTAGCCCAAGTCTTGGAAATTCTATACAAAATGGAATAGGTGTAACTAGCAGCTGGGTAGGTTATAATGGAACAATTGATGTCCTACCAGCCCTTTATCTAACATCTGATATCC
>CAMYRF010000139.1 GCA_947296775.1 uncultured Mycoplasmatota bacterium | reverse complement strand
CAGACATTGAAGCAATCAAAGGATTCGATCTTGACGGAAACGAAATCGAAAGACATCCAAGCGATAATGAACCATTCAGTTCATTAGCATTTAAAGTAATGACAGATCCATTCGTTGGAAAACTTACATTCTTTAGAGTTTATTCTGGACACTTATCAAGTGGTTCATATATCTTAAACGCTTCTAAAAACAAAAAAGAAAGAATTGGTCGTATCTTACAAATGCACGCTAATGACCGTACAGAAATTAGCGAAGTATATACAGGAGATATTGCAGCTGCAGTTGGTCTTAAAGATACAACAACTGGAGACACATTATGTGATGAAAAACATGCTTGTATTCTAGAAAGTATGGAATTCCCAGAACCAGTTATCGAACTTGCAATTGAACCTAAATCAAAAGGTGACCAAGACAAAATGGGTCTAGCACTTCAAAAATTATCTGAAGAAGATCCAACATTCAGAGCTTCAACAAACCCTGAAACAGGTCAAACAATCATCGCTGGTGTTGGTGAATTACACCTAGACATCATCGTTGATAGAATGAAAAGAGAATTCGGTATTGAAGCAAATATCGGACAGCCTCAAGTTTCATACAGAGAAACAATCTCACAAATGGGTGAGTGTGAAGGTAAACATATTAAACAATCTGGTGGACGTGGACAATACGGACATGTATGGATCAAATTTGAACCAAATCCAGATAAAGGATATGAATTCGTTGACGAGGTAGTTGGTGGTGTAGTTCCAAGAGAATACATCCCAGTAGTAGATAAAGGACTTCAAGAAGCATTACAAACAGGAGTACTTGCTGGATATCCAATGGTTGATGTAAAAGCAACATTATATGATGGTTCTTACCACGATGTTGACTCATCAGAAATGGCTTTCAAAGTTGCAGCATCTTTAGCGCTTAAAGAAGCTAAAAATAAATGTAAACCAGTTTTACTAGAACCAATCATGAAAGTAAATGTTAGAGTACCAGATGAATATCTAGGTGCTGTAATGGGAGATATCACATCTCGTCGTGGTCGTCCATTAGGTCAAGAAAGTAAAGGGAACTCTTTATCAATTGACGCAATGGTACCACTTTCAGAAATGTTTGGATATGTAACAACATTACGTTCAAATACACAAGGACGTGGAAACTACACAATGACATTTGATCATTATGAAGAAGTTCCAAGAAACATTTCAGAAGAAATAATCAAAAAAAATGGCGGAAACTAAACTAAAAGACTTGAAATTTTAGCTTAGCCCTGCTAAAATGTTAATTGAAACAGATAGAGGAGGAAAATAAAATGGCAAAAGAAAAATATGACCGTTCCAAAGCCCACGTTAACATTGGTACAATCGGACACGTGGACCACGGTAAAACTACATTAACAGCTGCTATCAGTAGCGTATTATCAAAGAAAGGTTTAGCTCAACTTACTGATTTCGCTAATATCGATAAAGCTCCAGAAGAAAGAGAACGTGGTATTACAATCAATACTGCACATATCGAATACGAAACAGAAAAAAGACACTATGCTCACGTGGATTGTCCAGGGCATGCCGACTATGTTAAAAACATGATCACTGGTGCTGCTCAAATGGATGGAGCTATCTTAGTTATTGCTGCTACAGATGGTCCAATGGCACAAACTCGTGAACACATCTTATTATCACGTCAAGTAGGAGTACCTCGTATGGTAGTATTCTTAAATAAATGTGATATGGTTGATGATGAAGAATTATTAGACCTAGTTGAAATGGAAGTTAGAGAACTATTAACTGAATATGGTTATGATGGTGATGAAACTCCAATCATCAGAGGTTCTGCGCTTAAAGCTCTTGAAGGAGACGCTGCTTACGAAGAAAAAGTTATGGAACTTATGAATGCAGTTGACGAATGGATTGAATCTCCAGAAAGAGACGCTGACAAACCATTCTTAATGCCAGTAGAAGACGTATTCACAATCACTGGTCGTGGTACAGTTGCAACTGGACGTGTTGAAAGAGGTCAATTAAAATTAAACGACGAAGTTGAAATCGTTGGTATTAAAGAAACTCAAAAATCAGTAGTAACTGGTATTGAAATGTTTAGAAAACAATTAGACTACGCTGAAGCAGGAGATAACGCTGGATTATTATTACGTGGTATCTCTCGTGAACAAATCGAACGTGGTCAAGTTATCGCTAAACCAGGTAGTGTTACTCCACATACTAAATTTAAAGCTCAAGTTTATGTATTAAGTAAAGAAGAAGGTGGAAGACATACTCCATTCTTCAGTAACTACCGTCCACAATTCTACTTCCGTACAACTGACGTTACAGGTGTTATCGAATTACCAGAAGGTGTTGAAATGGTAATGCCAGGTGACAACGTTGAAATGACTGTTGAATTAATCGCTCCAATCGCTATTGAAGCTGGAACTAAATTCTCAATCCGTGAAGGTGGTAGAACAGTTGGTTCAGGTAACATTTCAGAAGTTATCGAATAATATTAAAAATCAAAACTGCATTTATTGCAGTTTTTTCTTGTTGATTTTTTAAATATAATATAATATAATATAAATAGGAGGAGATATTATGGACATAAGAATAGACTATGTTTAATCTTTTCTAACCAACTATTTTAAATAGTTGGTTTTTTGTGCAAAAATTAAACTTTTTTTCATTTTCTTGCAGGAATTTAGCCTATAAAAACCGTATATTATAATTGAGGGGCTATTTAATAATTATGAAAAGGAGGAAAATAATGATAGATATAATTATTAAAGAGCAAGATATAAAAGATATGATATACGAAGTTAGAGGCAAACAGGTGAGTTAGATTCTGATTTGGCCAAACTCTTTGATACAACCACTAAAGCAGTAAATCAAGCTGTAATTCGTAATATAAAAAAATTTCCAGAAGAGTTTAGTTTCAAATTATCAGAAGAAGAACATAATATTTTTTGGTCACAATTTGTGACTAAAAACAAGAATTATGAAACAAGGGGTGGAAAATATAAACAACCTAGAGTTTTTACAGAACAAGGAGTGATTATGCTATCATCAATTTTAAAAAGTGAAACGGCAATAGATGTGAGTGTAAAAATAGTTAATGTTTTTGTAGAAATGAGAAAATTCATTAATAATAATCTCCATATGTTTAATAGGTTAACAACAGTAGAGTATAAGCTTTTAGAAAATGGCGAAAAATTCAATCTTATTTTTGATAAATTAGAAAGCAAAAAAGAATTTAAAGAAAAACTATTTTTTGATGGACAAATATACGATGCCTATAGTTTACTAATAAATATTATTAGAAAAGCTAATGATAAAATAATAATTATAGATAATTACATTGATAAAACTATAT
>CAMYRF010000138.1 GCA_947296775.1 uncultured Mycoplasmatota bacterium | reverse complement strand
GGCAGATATAGAGGCCCACAAACAAGTAATTGAAGCAAGTGGTGATGAATTTTATATCGAACTTTTTAGCAAACTAACACAACCACAAAAAATATTAAAACTTACAAAATAAAAAGCGAAAACATCTAATTTTAGGTGTTTTTCTTTAACAAAATATGTTATAATCGAAAAAGGTGATAAATTATGTTACAAGTAAAAAATGTTACATTACGTTTTGGAAGTAGAACGTTATTTGAAGACGTAAATTTAGAATTCAAAGGCGATAGTTGTTATGGTATTATTGGAGCCAATGGAGCTGGGAAATCAACATTCTTAAAAATATTAACTGGTGAAGTAGAAACAACCAAAGGCGAAATAATAAAAGACAAACACGAAAGAATTTCCGTTTTAAAGCAAAACCATAATGCTTACGATGAATATACAGTACTAGAAACAGTAATAATGGGTAATGAAAAACTATATAACATCATGAAAGAAAAAGAAGCATTATATATGAAACCAGATTTCACTAACGAAGACGGTATTAAAGTAGGTAAATTAGAAGCTGAATTTGAAGCCTTAAACGGATGGGAAGCAGAAAGCGAAGCCGCAATATTACTTTCAGGACTAGGCATTAAAAACGAAGTGTTTGATGACAAAATGAGCACATTAAAAGAAAAAGATAAAGTAAAAGTACTACTTGCTTCAGCACTTTTTGGAAATCCTGATATATTACTGTTAGACGAACCAACAAACGGGTTAGATATCAAAAGTAAAATATGGTTAGAAGATTTCCTTATAAACTTTAAAGGAACAGTAATTCTAGTTTCACATGATAGACACTTTCTTAATACCGTATGTACTCATATGGTAGATATCGATAGAGAAAGAATTAAATTAAGCATTGGTAACTATGATTTCTGGTATCAATCAAACGAATTAATGCAAAGACAAATAAACGATAGTAATAAAAAGAAAGAAGAAAAAATAAAAGAATTACAAACATTCATCGCCAGATTCTCAGCCAATGCCTCAAAATCAAAACAAGCTACATCAAGAAAAAAACTATTAGAAAAAATTGAACTAGAAGAACTTAAACCATCAACTAGAAAATATCCATACATTAACTTTGAATACGAAAAAAGATTAGGAAAAGAAATAATTCACTTATCAAAGATAAATGTAACCATCGATGGTAAACAAATCTTAAACAACCTCAATTTAACCGTTAGACCAGAAGATAAAATCGCCCTAATCGGTGAAAACGAAATCGCCAAAACAACACTTTTTAAAGTCCTAACAGGAGAAATAATACCTGATAGTGGTGAAATAAAAATAGGTTCAACTGTAATATTTTCATATTTCCCCAAAAATCACGATAATTATTTCCAAGGAAAAGAAATACTAGTAGATTTCTTAAGAAAATATTCAGAAAATAAAGAGGATAGTTACCTAAGAGGATTCCTAGGCAGAATGTTATTTTCTGGCGAAGAATCACTAAAACAAGTAAACGTTTTATCAGGCGGAGAAAAAGTAAGATTAATGTTTTCAAAAATGATGATGAAAAAAGGAAACGTATTACTATTAGACGAACCAACAAACCATTTAGATATCGAATCAATCCAAAGTTTAAACAAAGCTATGCTTAAATTCGACGGTCCAATAATCTTTTCAAGTTACGATACAGAATTAATAGAAGAAGTATCAAATAGATTAATTTATATCGAACCAGATGGAACATATATTGATAAACAAATGAATTATGAAGATTTTATTCAAAAATATAACAAAATATAACCAGGAGGAAACAAAATGTCGGAAACACACACATACGCCATTAGAAATGATAGAACGGTAGAAAAAAAAGATGGTGAAATAGTTCAAATCGGAGGAGATAGATATGCCCTTTATATAAGTAAAGCTGAAATATCAAAAGAAGATTTCCAAAGATTAATTGATGCTAAAATATCAGAACAAGATATAGAAAGAATCTTAACTGTACAGTTTGGTACAGCAGTAAAATTAAGCGGATCTATCATTCTAAAAAGAGGTACGCCATTCGATAATATAACAGTCTATTCAGAAGATAATGGGGAAACAAAACTAGACGAACAAGACCAAACATTATACGAAAAATTAACTACTTCAATTAGTGACTCAAATATTTTAGCCAAAGAATTATTTGAAATTCAAAAACTACTAATGCAAAAACAAAGAGAGATCCAAAGCATCCAAACACAGCTTGAGCAAAACATAGAGAAAAAAGGAAATAAAGTTATGCGTTTACACAAAAAATAATCCTCATTTAGAGACTTATAAATAAAAAAAGAAATTGTAATCAAACAATTTCTTTTTTTAATAAAACCATACATATTTATTAAGTTTATAAGTAGTTCCATTTATTTTTAAATAAATATAATATTTACCACTTAAACCCTCTTCATTAATATAAGTAGAAACATTAACATTTTTACCCTCAGAAGTTTCTTCAATATAAGGACTTTCAGAAATAGAAACATCATAAGTTTTCTTATCAAGAACATTATCTAAAATAATTTGAACAGAATCATTTTTACTAAAAGTACCATTCAATATAAGTCTATTCGCATCCTTATAAAGTGATAATTTATATTTTTTATAAATAGAATCGTCGTGTTTCCAAAATAATATATTGCGATTAGTAATAGTTTCAGTAACGCCAATATTACCAAGTCTTTGACCTTTACCAACAATATATACATCACCAGCATATATATTCATATATTTAGAACTATAAATATCTTTATTAGTGGTAAATACATCATAAACTTTTTCATCATCAATCTTTTTAATTTCTTTATTCATACTAACAATAAATGAGTCATTACTATAATCTAAATTAGTATACAAAGCTTTAGAACCAAGTAAAATATTATCAGAAGATTTAAGAACTTTATTAACACTATCAACATCATAAATAGTAACATAATTATCATCATCTTCAGTATTAATAAAAGCATATTTTCCAGTTTCAGTTAACACAAGCCCATTTGGAGTAGTAGGGAACATAACATCATCAGAAGTTTTTAATAAATATTTTT
Source organism: uncultured Mycoplasmatota bacterium (assembly GCA_947296775.1). GTDB lineage: Bacteria > Bacillota_I > Bacilli_A > RF39 > UBA660 > Coprosoma. The sequence goes on along the minus strand of CAMYRF010000138.1, from coordinate 303 downwards.
CATATCTTTTACTAGTTTTATCAGCAATAATCCAGTTAATTTCTTCACTATTATAATCAACATTAATAATCATATTTTTATTACTACCACAAACTGTAATAGAATTAGTTTTAGAATCATAAACCAAAGAATTTAACTTAAGCCAAGTAGCACCATCATCATTAGGCAGTAAATCGTATAAATCAACGCTTTTAACAATCGCACCAGTATTTCTATCAATTTCTATTACATAATCCTCAATAGTTCCACCTTCAAAATTATTTGAAGCTACGAGTAAATTACCATTATTAAGTTCATACACAT
>CAMYRF010000137.1 GCA_947296775.1 uncultured Mycoplasmatota bacterium | reverse complement strand
AAAGATGAAATAGATAATATGACATTTGAAGGAAAATCATCTTTAGTTACTGTACAAATGAAAGGTACCAAAGAGCTTACTAAAGTTAAAATAGATGCAGAAACAATAGAAAATGATGAAATTGAAATGTTAGAAGATATGATAGTAGTAGCAATCAATGAAGCTAGTAAAAAAGTAGATCAAACAACCGAAGAAAAAATGGGTAAATACACAAAAGGAATGCCAGGTTTATTCTAATGTATCCAAAAACAATAAATAATTTAATAGAATGTTTTAAAAAATTTCCTGGAATTGGTGAAAAAACAGCAGAACGTTTAGCGCTTTCATGTTTAAATATGGATGAAGAAACAATTGAATTATTTACTAAATCACTTCAAAATAGTAAAACAAACATAAAAAACTGTGAAAAGTGTGGAAATCTTTCAGAAGAAAATCTATGTGCAATATGCAAAGATACTTCAAGAGACAAAAAAGTACTTTGCGTAGTGGAAGAAAGTAAAAATATTGTTCTTTTTGAAAAAATAGGAACATTTAACGGAACATATCACGTTTTAAATGGATTAATTTCACCATTAGATGGAATTAATCCTGAAGATATAAATATCGCTTCATTAATTAATAGAATAAAAGAAGAAGAAATAAAAGAAGTAATATTAGCTGTTAAACCAACCGTTGAAGGAGAAACAACAGCCCTATACATAAGAAAAATATTAGAAGGAACAGATGTAATTATATCTAAAATAGCCCATGGAATACCAATGGGAGCAGATATTGATTATATAGATTCTCTAACTTTAGAAATAGCACTATCAGAGCGTAGCCAAATTTCATAAATTATAAATAAAATTATATAATTTATTGAGGTGTTACATGCTTAATAAATTAACAACAATATTAAAAAAGCTTGTAGTAGGCTTTTTAATGTTATATGGTTACAATTTAATTGTGCCAGCCGCTGCAATTATTCCTATAAATATTGTAACAGTAATTTTACTGACAATATTTGGTTTGCCAGCTCTTATAATTTTAATAATCATTAGAGTTTTGGTTTATTAGGAGGAAGAATTATGTTAGATAATTATAAACAAACACAACCAATCGCATATAAAATTTTAAAAAACGCTGTTAGTAAAGAAAAGTATTCGCACGCTTATCTTTTTGAAACTAACGGCTTTTACGATAGTAATAATTTAATACTAGCATTTATAAAAGAAATACTATGTGAATATATCAATCAAGAAAATCATAATTCTGATACATGCAATAAATGCAAAATGATTGATACTGGAAATTATCCAGAAATAGAAATTATAACTCCAGATGGCATGTGGATAAAAAAAGATCAACTTCTAAAATTACAAAAAGAATTTAATAAAAAAGCTATAATAGGAGATAAAAAAATATATATAATAAAAGAAGCTGAAAAATTAAATAAACAAGCTGCAAATTCCATCTTAAAATTCTTAGAAGAACCAGAAGACGGTATTATCGCTATTCTCATAACTGATAATATTTATGAAATTTTAGAAACAATAAGATCAAGGTGCCAATTAATAAAGTTAAAAGAAGATAAAAAAACACTTAATGTAAAAAACACAAAAAACATTTTAAGCCTTATTTTATATAGTAAAGAAGAATTAACCGAAGAAGAAAAAGAAAAATTAGAAAAAGTAATTAAATTTATTAATTACTATGAAAAAAATCATTTAAATACAATAATTTATATGCAAAAGTTGTGGCATGATAATATAAAAACCAAAGAAGAATTATTAATTGCCTTTGATATAATGATACTTTATTATAAAGACATACTAAATTTAATTTCAAATAGAAATATAGAATTATTCAATGATTACAAACAAGAAATTCTAGAAATTGTAAGTAATAATACTATAACTGAAATATGTAATAAACTAAATATCTTGACAGAAATCAAAGAAAAGATAAAATATAATGCAAACACCAATTTACTAATGGACAAGCTAATAATCAAATTAGAAGGGAGGTAACTATGAAAGAAGCAGTTGGAATAACTTTAAAAGATGGTGGCAGAATATATTATTTTGACCCTAATGGATACAAATTAAAGAAAAATGTTACAGTAATTGTTGAAACTGAACAAGGGCAACAATTTGGTAAAGTAGCCAAAGAAAATATTGAATTAACTCCAAAAGAACTAAAAAAAGAATTAAAAAAAGTAATTAGAATTTCTAATAAAGAAGATTACCGTAAAAATTCAAAAAACAACAAAGATGCTAAAGAAGCATTAATAAAATGCCAAAAATTAGTTGCCAAAAAAAAATTAAAGATGAAAGTCTTAGATGCTAGTTATACTTTCGATAGAGATAAACTAATATTCAGATTTTTAGCCGATAACCGCGTAGATTTTAGGGAACTAGCAAAAGAACTTGCTGCTATATATAAAGTTAGAATCGAATTAAGACAAATGGGCGTTAGAGATAAAGCCAAAGAAGTTGGTGGATGTGGACCATGTGGTCAAAAATTATGTTGTGCTAGATTTTTAAAAGAATTAGATACTGTTTCAATAAATATGGCCAAAAACCAAAACCTTTCATTAAACCCTTCAAAAATAAATGGTGTTTGTGGTAGACTATTATGCTGTTTAAAATATGAAGATGAAACATATAAAGAATGTCATAAATGTATGAAAAAAGTTGGCGATAAAATAAAAACAGAATTTGGTGAAGGAAAAATAGTAAGCGTTGAACTATTAGAAGGTAAATATAAAGTAGATGTTCCAGAATATGGAATAATAACCGTGGAAAAAGAGATATGCAAGTAATAAATGATTTACTAGATTATAACAAAATAAAAATCTATCAAGATACAGATATGTTTAACTTCTCACTAGATTCAGTTTTATTACCTAATTTCATTACACTAACACCCAAAACTGAAAATATATTAGATATAGGAACTGGAAACGGACCTATTCCCTTAATATTAACTACGAAAACAAATGCAAAAATAATAGGTGTAGAAATTCAAACTGAAGTAGCCGATTTAGCACAAAAATCAGTAGAATTAAATAATCTTCAAAACCAAATAACAATTATCAATGAAGATATAAATATTCTAAAAGATAAATTACCAATAAATCATTTCGATATAATAACTTGTAATCCACCATATTTCAAAGTTAGTAAAGAATCAAAATTAAATAAAAGTGATTACAAAACAATTGCAAGACATGAAATAACATTAAACATAAATGATCTTTGTTCTATCGCAAAACGTCTTTTGAAAAATAATGGTATACTAGGAATAGTTCATAGACCAGAAAGGTTAACAGATATTTTAATAGCAATGCGGACAAATAATATCGAACCAAAAAAAATTCGTT
>CAMYRF010000136.1 GCA_947296775.1 uncultured Mycoplasmatota bacterium | reverse complement strand
CTTAATACTTCGTATACCATAACAGCAACACAATTCGATAAATTTAAAGCTCTAACTTTATCGGTCATTGGTATTCTAAGGCATGTATCTAAATGTGGTTTTAATATTTCGTTTGGAATCCCCGTGCTTTCTCTGCCAAAAATTAAATATATATTTTTAGTGCTGTCTGAATAATCAAATGATGTATGTGGTTTATGACCATAGCGTGTTAAAAAATAATATTCGCCTGGGTTTTGTTTTTGAAAGTCTTCAAAATTTTCATATATTTTATAATCACATTCATTTATATAATTAGCGCCACATCTTTTGACAACCTTTTCATCTAAACTAAATCCTAGTGGTTTTATAAGATGAAGTTTAGTGTCTGTGGCTGCGCAAGTACGCATAATATTTCCAGTATTTTGTGGGATTTCTGGTGCATAAAGTACAACGTTAAGCATTTTCTATCACTCCATATTTCTTGTATAAGTCTTTTATTTGGTTTTTTGATAAAGTTTGGGCGTTATTTATTACGTTTATAACTTTGCCGTTTTCGATTATATACATGGTTGCTCCGCCCACTTTATCTATTTGCTTTTGAACTGCTTTTGAAGCATTGTTTTTTAATTCTTTTTTTAAGTCATTTATATCTATTTGGTCTTTATTCATATATAATACCGAATTTTCTAATCTTTCTTTTATAATTAAGTTCTTTAATGTTTTTTCAAATTTTTTTATATTTTGATCTTTACCTGAAGAAACATACAATACGAGTTTAGGATTTTCAATTAAATAGTTTGGTAATTCTTCTTGGTTTACTTCTTTTACTACGTCTAATATTATAGGGTTATCGTTATAATATACTTTTGACATTATATATAAATTTCTTGCATAGAAAACTAGAAAAATAGTTACTAAAACTATTAAAGCTAAAATTATATAATTTTTTGTTTCTATTTTTTTATTTTTTGTTTTCATATTATATGCCTCCATTCTTTATTATTATAAATCTAGATCACTGTCTATTTCTTCTAACTTTACATCTGGTAATACAATATTTTCTGATGCACATATAGCATTAAATCTTTCTCTAAAGGATCTGCATTCTTTTACTCTACTATCTGGATAAATTCTTTTACTGTTCCTAATTGCCATATAAACATCTAATATACCGACTACTTCTCTATTTTCAAACAAGGCATTTGAAAATGCACCTGAGAGTACGGATAAAGATACGTCTGGATACATGGCTGAAAGCCCATATACACGTTTGAATTCTGAAGTTGCAGAAACAATTGCATTCATAAGTTCTTTTGTTATAAAACTATTTGGGTGCATTTTTATTCCTGTACTTTTTTCAATTTTAGGGATTGTTCCTAAAAGTATTTGAACTGTAGCATCATGGTCTGGTTCGGCAACATCAATTCTATCGAAACGTCTTAGGAAAGCTCTATCTTTGATGATATATGTTTCGTATTCAATTGTTGTTGTTGCGCCGATTGCTTTGATATCTCCACGGTCTAAGGCTGGTTTTAAAATATTGGCTAAATCCATTGGTCCATCTGCTGCTCCACCAATAAGTGTATGAACTTCATCGATGAATAGAATTGTTTTGGGCGCTCTTTTTAATTCGTTAACAATTAAGTTTGTTACCGATTCTTCTTTACCGTTTACCATCATGCTTCCAAGCATTGATGATGAATTGATTTTTAATATTTTATAACCTTGCAATGCGTTTGGTACTTCGCCTTTTTGAATTTTATATGCAATCCCTTCAACGATGGCTGTTTTACCTATACCTGGTTTACCAATTAATAAAGCTGATTTATCTGGCGTTAATAAAACTAGCATTGTCTTTTTTATTTCTTCTTCTCTGGCGATAGCAGGATTGGTTACATAAGTTTTTGCGGTTAAATCTTCACAATAATTTGTTATTATTGGATATTCATTTGGGTCTAAATAATTATTTTGCATTTTTCTACTCCTTTATATAGTTTTTTTCTTTTAATTTTTCTAATGTTTTACTGTATTTTTGATTACCTACCATACGATCTATTTCTTTACCTTTTTTTATGAAAACCATGGTTGGTGTAGCAGTAAAATAAAAGTTTGAAAGTAAATCTGCTTCTTCGTCTTCGCTTAGTTTACTGTGATCGATATATTTTATATCTAGTTTATATTTTTCAATTAGTTTTTCCAAGACTACTTTATATGATTTGCAGGCGCTACAATTTTCGGCACCTATTAATAAAATAAAGTCTTCTTTGCTATTTATTTTTTCTTCTAGCTGGGTAAATGAAATTTCATCATATGTTTTTGGCCCTGTACATCCGGTTAGTGTGAATATTGTTATAACTGTTATTATTATGATTAGCGTTTTTTTCATTATCATCACCTTTTATTATTATATACTAATTTCTTCTAAAAAAAAAGATTTATAAGAAGTTATTTCTTATAAACTATTAATTGGTCTTCTAACAAATATATGGTTTGATTTTGGTTAGCTATATTATTTGGCGTGGTGTTTAAAGTGTTTGCGACTTTATTTAAGGTATCATTTTCTTCAGTTATATAAAATGTTATTCCTTTTGTGGGTACAATTATTTCTTCATTTGGATAAATATATTCATCTTCTTCTAAACCATTTAATTTTGCGAGTGCATCAGCTGTTATATTATGTCTTCTTGCAATTTCATAGATAGTGTCTCCTTTTTGAATTATATATTTATCAAATGGTGTATGATTGTTTGATGGCACTACTATGTTTGTGTTTGGAGTTAGAACTGTAGTTATATCTAAGCCATTTAGAGCTCCCAATACTTCTGGAGTTATCCCTAATCTTCTAGCTAAGTTTTCTAATGTATCTCCTGTTTTAACAGTATAAATATTATACATTTTCGTCACCTCTAGATTATTATATGTATTTGGTTGTTTTTTGGGATATATATTTTTTAATTAGGGCATGTGGTACTTGTTTCATATGAATTTGTAGGATTGTTGCCACAAATTATACCTGCTTTTCTTGTGTATGTCCCTTGTCCAATATTTACACCACCGCCAGTATTGTGGGCCGTATTATTTATGATTTGACCTCCATTCATAGTAAATTTGCTTACTTTATTTTGATCTCCGTGAACTTCTATACCTCCGCCATCGCCATCAGTAATATTATTTTTTATAACTCCACCATTCATAATTAATTCTCCGTTATACGCTCTAATGCCACCGCCTGTATTTGACGCATAATTATTCGATATGGTTCCATTATTTAGTGTTAAAACTGAGCCACCGTGAATCATTATTCCTCCACCAGAAAAAAGACCGCCATTTGCATTAATAGCTTTATTTCCATCAAATATTACATTTTCAATTATAGCATTTGCACTATTTTCCA
>CAMYRF010000135.1 GCA_947296775.1 uncultured Mycoplasmatota bacterium | reverse complement strand
CTAGGTCCTACAATAGCGACAAACTCTCCCTCTTTCAAGTCAAAAGAAAAATTATCCACAGCTAAAATTTCATTTTGCTTCGTGTGATAAATTTTTCGTAAATCCTTAATACTTAAAATCATTATCTTTCCTTAGAGAAAGTATTGTCAACTAATTTATCATAAGGAGCATTTTTATCTAAATGACCAGCATTTTTCATAATTTCCTCAATATGTTCAAAATCTTTTTTCTCAATATAAGTAGTAGTAAACCAAGAATCACTATCTCTGTAATTTTTAACAATATTAATTAAATCATTTTTAGAAGTATCAGGAAAATAATCTGCAATTACATTAGCCACTTCTTCATCAGAATGATTAAATACATAATCAAGTCCCTTTTGAATTCCTTTATTAAACCCTTCAATTACATCAGGATTTTCCTTAATATAACTTTTCTTAGCATTATAAGCAGTATAAGGAACAACACCACCAAGTTCACCAACAGATGCGACAATATAACCATATCCCTCATTAACTAATTCAGAAGCAGTAGGTTCAAATAAAGTAACAAAATCACCATTACCGCCAATAAAAGAACCAGACATAGAAGCAAATTCCACACTTGTATCAATATCCGTAGAATCACTATTAATACCATTAGAATTAAGCGCCCATTCAAGAGTCATCGCTGGCATTCCACCTTGTCTACCACCTAGAATTTTTTTACCTTTCAAATCATCCACAGTAAAATCTTTAATATTTTCTCTAGATACTAAGAAACTACCATCTCTTTTAGTAAGAGCGCCAAAGTTAACTAAATAATCTTTTTCACCTTGCTGATAAATATAAATAGTTGCTTCACTGCCACAAAAACCAATTTGAACATCACCAGATAAAACAGCAGCTGTAACCTTATCCGCACCAGAAGTTAATAATATTTCAACATCTAATCCTTCGTCTTCAAAGTAACCTAAAGCATGAGCTACATATTGTGGTGCATAAAATACACTATGAGTAACTTCCCCAACCTTTACTTTAGTTAATTTTTGTTCATCTTTATTATTATCTTTAAAGATAAAATAACCAGCTATCACAAGTCCACAAATAATTAAACCAATTACAATTTTTTTCATAAACTCTCCTTCCCTTTACAGTTTATTATATTCATGCCAAAACCAGAGGTGAAAAAAAACAACCAACAAAAAATTTAAATCACACAATAAAAACATAATAAACCCATAATTAAGTATTAAAATGTAATTAGAAAGAAGTAATATTGTGAATGAATTAGAAAAATTACAAAAACAAATTTTAAAATGCCGAATATGCAGAGAAAATTTTGGATTCGAACCCAACCCAATCATATTTGGAAATCAAAATGCCAAAATAGTACAGTTAGGACAAGCCCCATCAAAAAGAGCCAGTGAAACTAACAAATTTTTTGATGACCAAAGTGGGAAAAGATTAAAATACGAATGGTATCAAATAACAGATGAAAATTTTTATAATCCAGATAATTTTTATATACTACCAATGGCTCATTGTTTTCCAGGTGAAGAAAAAAACGGACATGATAAAACTCCACCTAAAATCTGTTACCAAAAATGGGGCTCAAAAGAATTAGAACTAATAGATAACAAAATATATATTGTAATTGGTTCAAAAGCAGCCAAGCAACTTTTTCCACATGAAAAATTTGAAGATTTAGTTTTTAAAGACCATACATATAATGGGAAACCTACCTATATTCTCCCGCACCCATCACCTTTAAATCGAAGATGGCTTAATAAACACCCAGAATTTTTAAATAAGAGAATGCCTGAGATAAGAAAAAAGATTAAAAAAAATATAAAAAAATAACGACTAAATTATATCTAGATATATAGAAAATTTGAAAGGAGGTGCGTTATGAAAAAGTGTATAATTTTAATTCTTGTGTTACTAGTAGTAGGTCTAGGTGGTTATGTTGTTTATGACAAAGTTTTAGAAAAAGATGATAAAGAAACTAAAGATGAAGTAAAAAAAGATAATAAAAAAGATATAAAGTTAAATGAAAATAAAGATTATGTTTATGATGCAGTTTATAATACTGATAGCAAATATGATGACTTTGAAATGCCATATATAAATATTAATAGTCAAGATGCGACGAATGTTAATAATGAATTAAAAAAATTATATAATTCATATATAGATGATTATGATAAATGCTTAATAGAATCTTCTAACTGTCAAATGGAACTTGATTATGAAGGTTATGATAACAACAAAAATGTTATTTCAGTAGTTATTGAATATTCAAATAACAATGATACGACATACTTAATTTATAATTTTGATAAAAAGACAGGTAATTTAGTAAGCAATGAAGATTTATTAAAAAACGTAAATTTAACAATGTCAGAAGTAAAAACAAAAGTTATAAATGATATCAAAACTTATGATACTATAGATAAAGAAGCATTTGAAAATATTAAGTATACTCAAGACAATATTAATGCTGGACTTAAATATTTCGAGCAAACTTCTGAAGATAAAATGTTACTATTCTTAGAAAATGATAAATTAAATATTATAACGAAAATTTATACAGATACTAATAATGATGGCTTATTTGAAACTATAACAATTAACTAAAAAACACACTAACCAAAGTGTGTGTTTTTATTACCTTATACTTTTTAATTTGCCAGCTTTAAGTAAATTAAGTAACTGAATATTTTGCTCATAAGATCCGCGGTAATTATGAATTCCATTTTCATAAGCAACTAAAGTTCTATAATCAAACGAACTATCAGCGCCAATAGATTTAAGCCCATCGACAATAGAACCATGTGAATATTCAGAATTACTTAAATAAGAAATATCCTCATCAGGATTAGATATAACTAAATTATTGGCACCATCAATAGTCAAATCAGAATAATCCACAGCATTTCCAATATCAAAAGAATCATCTTCAGACTTATCCACAGTAGAATTAGAATTTTTAGAAACTATTTCACCTTCAGTTTCACCCAAAGGGGTCTCATTAGAATCACTGTCTATCAAAACAGAATTATTATCAAAAAACTCATTATCCACAGTGGAAAATTCAGAAGCCTTTCCTTCAAAAAGATAAGGATAAGGATCTATTCTCGTATCATTAGACTGCCGAATTTCAAAATGCAAGTGAACTCCATAAGCATTACCGGTATCGCCCATTCGCCCAATTTTTTGACCTTTACTTACACGTTCACCAGCTTTCACACTGATAGAACCATACTCCAAATGAGCATATAAAGTTTTCATGCCATTATCATGACGAATTTTTATAAAGTTCCCATAACTTGCAGTTCCCCTAGAACCCTTGCGGTTACCAGTCACGGTATTAACCACAATTTCAACAGTTCCATCGCCAAACGCAATAACATCAGAGATACTG
>CAMYRF010000134.1 GCA_947296775.1 uncultured Mycoplasmatota bacterium | reverse complement strand
TTTGTAGATGCTAGACCAATTACTAATAATTCTCCGTGTCACTTAAATAATTTTTTACATTCGTTTACAGAGGTAGGAGGATTATGGCTTTTAAATTCGATAACATCAGAACAAGCATATAGTATATGGAATGAGCCATTAAATGTAACTCATCCGTATACTATAAGTTATTATGATAAGAATAAAAGTGTTCATGAAGGCAATAATTCTTTATTTAGGGTTACACCAGTAATTAATTTAAGTTCAAACATAAAATTAAAAGGGAAAGGAATCGAAGCAGAACCTTATATAATAGTAAATTAAAAATTTTATTCTTTTCTTTAAGTAAATAAAGGTTATTTAAAAGAGACTACAAAGTCTCTATATAATCAATATATTTTTCAAATTTTTTCATGCTCCAGCAAAATATGTTGGTTTTAATTTTTATTAAATATATTTACTAAAATAGATTTATTTTACGAAATATGGTAAAATTAATATTAGAGGTGAGTTTGATGGGGGATGAAATAATTACACGTATTTTTTTAATGATACTGATTTCTTTCTTGTTTGTGGCTTTAGTTATGCCATTTATTAAAAAATTAGCTTTTCATATTGGTGCTTTGGATGTTCCAAGATCGGAAGAAGGACACAGACATATTCATAAGAAAACAACGCCAAAACTTGGGGGGTTAGCTATATTTTTAGGATTTTTATTTAGTTACATGATATTTGGCGAACAAAGTAGTACAATGAACTCTATTTTAATAGGTAGTTTCTTAATTGTTTTAACTGGAATTATTGATGATATTCATTCAATTAAAGCTTCAGTTAAATTTATTGGACAATTAGCTGCTGCTTGCGTGGTTGTATTTTATGGTGGAATATTACTTCAAGACATAAGTGCATTTGGTTTTTATATTGACTTTGGCGTTTTATCTTATCCAATAACCGTACTATTTATTGTTGCTTGTATAAATTGTCTTAATTTAATTGATGGCCTTGATGGACTTTCTGGTGGTATTAGTGCGATATATTATTTAACTATTGGTATTATTGCAGCTATTATGGGTAAATTAGGATTAGATGTTACTCTAACATTCATAATGTTTGGTGCGGTTTTAGGATTCTTAGTTCATAATTTTCATCCGGCTACAGTATTTGCAGGTGATTCTGGATCAATGTTTATGGGATTTATGGTGGCCGTTATTGCGTTGCTTGGATTTAAAAATGTAACTTTAACTTCGTTTATTGTTCCTTTATTAATTTTAGCAATTCCAATTTTAGATACTTTCTTTGCAATTGTGAGAAGAAAATTAAAAGGTAAAAGTTTTTCTACGCCAGATAAATTACATATTCATCATCAGTTTTTAAATATGAAATTTTCTTATCGTGGTGCGGTTCTTATGATTTATGCAATTCAAATTTTATTTGCAGTTGCGTCTATTGTTTATGTACTTAAAGATAGACAACTTGGTTATATTCTTTATGCTATATTAGTTATAATAGTAATGTTATTAGTACTTAAAACTGATGTTGTATTTGATCATAAACAGCTTGAAAAAAAACTTAAATCTTTAAGAAAATAATTATGCTTATTCGCATAATTTTTTTTGGCTTGTTAATACTAAAAATGGTGATTTTATGGAAAAAGAGTTGATTGACTTATTTGATGTTGTAATGAGATGTTTAGTTTCTTTGGTTGTATTATTTCTAGTTACTAAAATGATAGGTAAAAAACAAGTATCACAGTTTAGTGTATTTGATTATGTAATTGGGATATCTATTGGTAACTTTGCGGCCGAGATGGCTCTTAATTTAGATTCAAAATATATGCATGGTATTATTTCTGTTGTTATATTTGGATTAGTGGCTTATTTAGTATCTGTTCTTTCTATGAAGAGTCTTCGTTTACGCAAGTTCTTTATTGGTGATCCTACTATGTTAATTCAAGATGGTAGAATTTTATATGAAAATTTGCGAAAAACTAAATTTGATATTAATGATTTATTAGAGGAGTGTAGAATTAATGGTTATTTTGATATTTCGGAAATTGATTATGCTTTAATGGAGGCAAATGGGGAAATTAGTTTTCTGGCTAAACCTGATTATCAACAGCCTACTAATAAGGATTTGAAAGTAAAGAAGAAAAAAACAGGTTTATGTGCAAATTTAATAGTTGATGGTCAGATTATTGATAATTCTTTAGAGATTATGCATAAAGATGTAGAATGGCTTAAGCATGAACTTAAAGTTAAGGGATTTGCACTTGATGAAGTTTTACTTGCTACTTTAGATTTAGATGAGAACTTTTTGGTTTACGGAAAAAATGTAAATACTGAAGGTTATGATGAACTTGGGTAGATTTTATTTGTAAATTTTTGCTATAATTTAATATAGGGTGGTAGTATGAAAAGACATTTTTGCGCATCAGCTTTTGTTATTAATCCTGATACTAAAAAGATTTTATTAGTGAAACATCATTTATGGGATAAGTGGGTTCAACCTGGTGGACATATAGAAGATGATGAAACCCCAGAAGAAGCGGCCATTAGAGAAGTTTTTGAGGAAACGGGCCTTAAGGTTAGTTTGATTGGTGAACGTTTTCCTAGAGAAGATGATATGATTAGACCTCTTGGAATCCAATGCAATCGTAAGGAAAATGGTGATAAGCATATTGATATTATTTATGCGGCTATGCCTAATAACACAGAAGCAGAACTTGTAATTAGTAATGAAAGTTATGATATTGGATGGTTTTCTAGAAAAGAACTTGAAAATTTACCTGTATTTCCTGATGTTAAAATTACAATGGATTATATTTTAAGGGAATATTTTAAAGTAAATTAAAACTATTAACACTGAATTTGTTAATAGTTTTTTGACAGAAATAATGAGTTATTGTATAATAATTTATCAAGAAAGAAGGCGTTATCATGAAAGAGAAAATTGCACTAGATAATGATATAATGAATAGAATTTTGGAATTACAAGTTATTTTAAAAGATGATTTTGGCAGTGATATGTCATTTGATGAAATTTTACTATTTTTAGAAGATGCGATGAATTTTGGTGCTTTTCAAATTGAATTATTAAAATATAAATTAGAGAATGTTAGTTTATCTTATGTTCAGAAACTTAGATTATTTTTTGACAAAAATGATAATGATGATATATTAAGGTTATATAGAATTACACAAAATTTTAATGATGTTAATATTGAGAGTATAGAAGAACGTTTATCTGATGGTGTTTTTGATAATAGTAGGGACAATGGTCCAGTTAAAGTAAAAGTTAATAAAAAAAGTATGGAAATTTTAGCTAAAGCAATACTACGTTAATTTTATTTTACCTAAAATAAAAATTAGGATTTTGTTTTGAACTTGTCAACAAAAAGTGGACAGTAAAAAATCATTATTTGAACCCTAGTTG
>CAMYRF010000133.1 GCA_947296775.1 uncultured Mycoplasmatota bacterium | reverse complement strand
AACCAAGCTAATTATAATACATGTAAAACAACAAACTATATAGTACCAACATCAGAATATTTATGGACTATTTCGCCTTATGCGAGTAACACGCTCAGCGTGCTTGATGTGGACAGTAACGGCTCCGTGTTCACCTACCTCGCGTACAGCCTCACCCACGGCGTCTTGCCAGTTCTTTATCTAACATCTGATATCCACTTAGATGGAGAAGGAACATCATCAAATCCATATACAATAGTTTCATAAGTAAACAAAAGGAAGAACATCTTACGCAAACTCCCGAGTGAGGGAAGAATGCATAAGCGTCGGCACACGAAGTGTGACCGTGCAGAAGAGCGTCAGAACTTTTATTTAAAAGTTCTGACCAAATATAATAAATTTTATTTATTATAATTGTTTATTATTAGGAACAATGAAACACTTGACTTTTTGCATGATAAATGTTAATATTTATCTAGACACGAAAAAAAGGTGTTTTTTATTTGGAAAAACACATAAGTTAAAGTAGGTGAAGATATGGAAAAAATTAAGAAGTTTTTTGCGGGTGTCAAAAAGGAAATGGAAAGAGTTAGATGGCCAAAGAAAAAAGATATGTTTAAATACTCTATTGCTGTATTAGTTTGTATTATTTTCTTTGGAGCATTCTTTGTTGCTTCAGATTTTATAATTGCTGGAGCTCGTTCACTTGCGGAGGGGTTAAAATAATGCAAAAAGAATGGTATGTAGTTAATACTTATTCTGGGCACGAGAATAAAGTAAAAGAAAAATTAGAAATGCGTGCAAGTTCAATGGAAATGGAAGACTATATTTTAAGAGTGGTTGTTCCAGAACAAAAGGAAATTGATGAAAAAGGAAAAGAAAAAGTCAAAAAAATGTTCCCAGGTTATATACTAGTAGAGATGGTAATGACTGATGAAGCTTGGTTTATTGTTCGTAATACTCCAGGTGTTACAGGATTTATTGGATCATCTGGTAAAGGTGCTAAACCTTTTCCACTTACTTCATCAGAAGTAGATCATATTTTAGGATCTATGGGAATGAGTCGATTAGATATTGCAAATGAACTTACTCCAGGTGAAAAAGTTGAAGTTACTAGTGGACCATTTGCTAACATGATGGGTACTATTAAATCTGTTGATTTAGAAAACGCTAAATTAGAAGTTGCTCTTGATTTATTCGGTCAAGAGACAATTGTTGAATTAGAATTATCACAAATAACAAAAGCATAGTTTACAAAAAAAATAATTTGTGATATTATTAAATGGCTATATTTTATTTAAATATAGATTAAGTGGGAGCTAACGGATGCATTAAAACCACAACGCGGAAAAATATTATAGGAGGTGTTTTTCGTGGAAATAGTAAAGAAAATTAAGTTACAAATCCCTGCAGGTAAGGCTACACCAGCACCACCAGTTGGTACTGTTTTAGGTCCAGCAGGAATTAATTTACAAGAATTCTGTACAAAATATAATGATGCAACTAGAGATAAAATGGGAGATATCTTACCAGTTGAAATTAACGTTTATGACGATAGAAGTTTTGACTTTGTAATTAAAACTCCACCAGCTGCATTTTTACTTAAGAAAGCTTGTAAAATAAATAAAGGTTCAGTAAAAGGTAAAAACGAAATTGTTGGAACTATTACTGAAGCAGAGTTAAAAGAAATTGCTGAAACGAAATTACCTGATTTAAACTGTTATACTGTAGAAGATGCTATGAAAATAGTTGAAGGAACAGCTTTAAACATGGGTATTAAAGTAGAAAAATAATAATAAAACAATTAACATAGGTTAATGCCTATGTGGGAGGAAAAAAGTAAGCATTCAATTCCACTATAACCACATAAGGAGGTAAAAAAATGAAAAAAGGTAAAAAATATACTGAAGCTGCTAAAAAGGTAGAAAAAAATAAATTATATACTAAAGAAGAAGCAGTTAAGTTAGTTAAAGAAACTTCTGTATGTAATTTTGACGCATCAGTTGAACTTGCTATGCGTTTAAATTTAGATACTAAAAAAGCTGATCAACAATTAAGAGGAGCGGTTGTACTTCCAAAAGGAACTGGTAAAACTAAAAAAGTATTAGTTATCGCTAAAGGTGATGCTGCTAAGGCTGCAAAAGAAGCTGGAGCAGATTACGTTGGAGATACTGATATGCTTGATAAAATTCAAAAAGAAAACTGGTTTGATTTTGATGTTATGATCGCAACTCCAGATATGATGCCTGCTTTAGGTAAAATTGGACGTATCTTAGGTCCTAAAGGTTTAATGCCTAATCCTAAAACTGGTACAGTTACAGTTGATACTAAAAAAGCTGTGGAAGAAGTTAAAAAAGGACGTGTTGAATACCGTACAGATTCTTACGGAAACGTTCATGTGGCTATCGGTAAAATCTCATTTAGTGATGAAGATTTATTAGATAACTTACAAGCCTTTGTATCATTAATTGCTAAAAGTAAACCATCAGTTGTTAAAGGAACTTATATTAAAAATATTTCAGTTTCATCAACTATGGGTCCAGGCGTAAGAATTGATACAAATAGTTTTGACTTTTAATAGTCATTGTGATATAATTAATTTGTTTTTGAAGTAATACCGTAGACAGTAGGTGCTTAAACGCTTAATTTCCTACCGAGGATACTTATTTATTTAAGTCTTTTCGCCCTGTCTATGATGGGGCTTTTTTTACGGTAAAAAATATAAGGAGGTGCGATAGAGTTGGCTAATCAAAAAATCTTAGACAAAAAACAAGAAATAATTAATGAAATTAGTGAAAAAACCAAAGAAGCTAATTCAGTGGTGTTATTTGAATACCAAGGGTTAACTGCTATGGAAACTAATGCATTAAGAAGACTTCTAAGAGAAAGTGAATCAGATTTTAAAATCTATAAAAATACTTTAGTTAAAAGAGCTTTTGATACTTTAGATATTAATTTAGATGAACACTTAGAAGGACCAAAAGCTATGGCTTTCGGTAGTGACGCAGTTGCTCCAATCAAAGCCCTTAGTGATTTCGCTAAAAAACATCCTGCTTTAGTTTTAAAAGTTGGTATTGTTGAAGGTGAAGTTGCTGATGAAGCAAAATTAAAAGAATTATCTGCTATTCCATCAAGGGAAAGATTACTTACAATGCTTGCTGGTGGTTTAATGGGTACTGTAAGAGATTTATCTATTAGTTTAGATTTATACGCAAAAGAGTTAGAAGAAAAATAATTTTAAAAATAATTTAAGGAGGAGAAAGAAAATGGCAAAATTTACAAAAGATGAATTTATTAATGGATTAAAAGAAATGACTATTCTTGAAGTTAAAGAATTAGTAGACGCTATGAAGGAGGAATTTGGTGTTGATCCAAGCGCTGTAGCTGTTGCTGCTGCACCTGCTGCTGCTGAAGAAGCTGCTGGACCAAGCACTGTTACAGTTGTTT
>CAMYRF010000132.1 GCA_947296775.1 uncultured Mycoplasmatota bacterium | reverse complement strand
ATCCCGCACTCATAACACATAATATTCCAATCATCAAAATGATAATAAACTTACTTTGCTTTTTTCTATTTCTTTTAAGTTTTCTCATTACTAACCACCTTACATAAATTATATGTCGAGTTTCTCCACAAGTCAAGACATTTTTGTGGAATATTGCGACAATATAACCGGTGATACAATGATAGGAAAAGCAATAAAAAAGATGAGAAAAGATAGTAATTATAATCAAGAATACATTAGTAAACAAATAAATGTAGGAAGAACAACTTTATCAGACTATGAACGAGAAAAAACCGCTATAAATTTTGATTTAATAGAAAAAATAGCAGAGTGCTGTGATTATGAAATAATATTTAAAAATAAAAAAACAGGCGAAACATGGAATACAAAAGATATAGAAAGAAAAGATATATAATTTTAAAAATAACATAATTATATATTTTTTATTAAACAAAATGTTTCATCTTAACCAAAATATGGTAGAATATATCCAAGAAGAGAAGTGATATAATGATTAATAAAAAATGGGACGAAATATTAAAAGAAGAAATGCAAAAACCCTACTTTAAAGATCTAGGAATATTTGTAAAAAACGAATATAACAAAAAAATAATATATCCTGAATATAAAAACATATTCAACGCCTTAAGATATACAGACTACGACCAAGTAAAAGTCGTAATACTAGGTCAAGATCCATATCATGGACCAAATGAAGCCCATGGACTATCTTTTTCGGTGCAAAAAGGAGTTAAAAGACCACCATCACTTCAAAATATTTTCAAAGAACTACAAAATGATTTAGGAATAACTAGAACAAATAATGATCTAACAGACTGGGCAAAGCAAGGAGTATTTCTTTTAAACGCCATAATGACCGTGGTAAAAGATACCCCGCTTTCACATAAAGGAAGAGGATGGGAAACATTCACCGATGATTTGATTAAATTATTAAATCAAAGAGAAAAGCCAATAGTTTTCATTTTGTGGGGAGCCTATGCAAGAAGCAAAAAAGAATTAATCACAAATCAAAATCATTATATTATAGAAAGTCCACATCCATCCCCTTTATCTGCAAGTAGAGGATTCTTCGGAAGCAAACCATTTTCAAAAACAAACAGCTTTTTAGTAAGCAAAGGAATAAAGCCAATTAACTGGAGTGATAACAATGATTAATACAAAACAAATACTAAAAGATAATCTAAAAGATGAAACAGTCGTAGTCGCCTGTTCAGGCGGTCCAGATTCAATGACACTATTAAAACTAACCAATGATTTAAAAGAAGAACTAAATCTAAAAATCATTTGTGCACATGTAAATCATAAAATAAGACCTGAAAGCGATGATGAAGCAATAATGGTAGAAAAATATTGTAAAGAAAACAATATATTTTTCGAATATATGACTATTAATAGTTATAATCAAACTAATTTTCATCAAGATGCAAGAATAAAAAGATATAATTTTTTCGAAGAAACTGTAAACAAATGTAAAGCAAAACACCTTTTAACCGCTCATCATGGAGACGATTTAATGGAAACAATTTTAATGAGAATAGTTAGAGGAGCCAATCTGAAAAGTTATGCAGGTTTCAGTGAAAAAATCAAAAATAAAACATACACCATTCTAAGACCACTTATTCCATACACTAAAGAACAAGTATTAAAATATGCGAACGATAATAATGTTCCTTATAGTATCGATAATTCTAATTCCAAAGATGACTATACAAGAAATAGATTCAGAAAATATATTTTACCAAAACTAAAAGAAGAAGATAAAAATGTTCATAAAAAATTCTACAAATTTAGTAAAACACTAGAAATGTATGATGAATATATCAATAAAGATGTTAAAAAAGCTTATACCGAAATCATAAACAATAATAAATTAGATATCGAAAAATTCCAAAAATTAGAACATCTAATTCAAATAAAAATAATAGGAAAACTATTAGAACAAGAATATAAAAACGATATTTCAAAAATAACCGATAAACATAGAGAGTTAATCCATAAAATACTAATATCAAATAAACCAAATCAGGAAGTATCACTTCCAAATCATAAAAAAGGAATCAAAACATATAATTCATTCAGTATTACGGAAGAAAAATCAAAAAGTACATATCAAATAGAATTAATAGATTATTTGACTTTACCAAATAATAAAACCATCGAAATAATCGATCACACTGAAGATACCAGCAACAACACAATAAGACTATCAAAAAAAGAGATAACCTTTCCTTTATATATAAGAACAAGATTAGATGGTGATAAAATTGAAATAAAAGGTCTAAACGGCCACAAAAAACTAAAAGATATATTCATCAATGAAAAGATTTCAAAAGAAGAAAGAGATAACTGGCCAATTCTTGTAGATTCAAATGAAAAAATCCTTTGGATACCTGGCCTTAAAAAATCCAAATTTGATAAACAAAAAGAAGAAAACTATGATATAATAATTAGGTATCATTAAAGAAAGGGAGTTTTGACATGAATAAAAAGATAGTAAAAAAAGGCCTTTTACCATATTTATTTCTTGCAATATTTTTATTAGGAATAATGATGGTAGTAGGCTCATTAAATAAAGAAGTTCACGAATTTACTTACGGTGACTTTACAAAACAAGTAGATAAAAAAGAAATCAAAGAAATAACCGTTACTCCAAGAAGTAGAGGTAGTGTTTATACTATTACTGGTAAATTAAAAGATTATAAAAGTAATGAATCGTTTGTATTAACAATGCCACTTACTAATGAAACAATGGTTAAATTATTAGAAGCTGAAGATGAAGCTGGCTTCAAAATGACAACATCAACAGATCCAGAATCAAGTACATTATTACTATTTATAATCCAAGTATTACCAATGGTATTACTAGTAGGACTAGGCTTCTGGTTTATTACTAGACAAATGGGTGGTAATAATAAATCAATGGATTTTGGAAAATCAAAAGCCAGATTAAGTGGTGGAGATTCAAAAGTAACATTCAAAGATGTTGCTGGTTTAACTGAAGAAAAAGAAGAAGTTTCAGAACTTATAGACTTTTTGAAAAATCCAAAAAAATTCCAAAAAATGGGTGCTAGAATTCCAAAAGGAGTTTTACTAGTAGGCCCTCCAGGAACAGGTAAAACATTACTTGCAAAAGCAGTTGCTGGAGAAGCTAATGTACCATTCTACTTCATAAGTGGTTCAGAATTTGTAGAACTCTTTGTCGGAGTAGGTGCGTCCAGAGTAAGAGATATGATCAAACAAGCAAAACAATCAGCTCCATGTTTAATATTTATCGACGAAATCGATGCAGTCGGAAGACAAAGAGGAGCTGGATTAGGTGGCGGACACGATGAAAGAGAACAAACATTAAACCAATTACTAACAGAAATGGATGGTTTTGGTGCAAATGAAGGAATTATAATCATCGCTGCAACCAATAGAC
>CAMYRF010000131.1 GCA_947296775.1 uncultured Mycoplasmatota bacterium | reverse complement strand
ATGCCAGATACTATCACTTATATTGGTTATATAGCTTTTTTTGATACAAAGTTAAAAAAAGTAAAAATGCCATCTAGTTTAAAAACAATAAAAATACAAGCCTTTGCCCACTCTGGAATAGAATCTATAGAATTAAACGAAGGTTTAGAAACAATAGAAAAAGAAGCTTTTACCAGTAATAATTTAAAATCAATAAAAATACCAAGTACTGTCAAAAATCTAGGTGATGGTGCCTTTACCGCAAATCTAGTGGAAGGAGAAAATGCATTTATATACGCTAAAGACAATAATGGAAATATAGATAAAACAAAACTAAACTCTTATAGTAATAGAAATGTATCCACAATAGAATTTCCAAACAATATAAAAACATTAGGATCACTTTCTATATATCTTATGAAGGAAGTAACAGAATTAAATATTCCAAATACAGTCGAAAATTTAGAATATAGATTTGTTTATAATATGGCAAATTTAACTACTGTAAATATTGGTAGCGGAATAAAAAAGATAGATGAACAAGCCTTTTATGGTACTAGTTTAACACAATTAAAAACTATAAATATAAACCGAAAAACAAATGCTATAGCTGGTTCTCCATGGGGAGCTACAAAGGATGGAAAAAGCGTTACAATTAATTGGACAGGAACAAATTAAAAAACTCAGATTATTATTTCTGAGTTTGTTTTAAAATAAATAATTATAAAAATATCTAAATTATTTTATCAACAAGGCCATATTCCAAAGCTTCTTCAGCCGATAAAAAATAATCTCTTTCAGTATCAACTTCAATTTTAGAAAGTTCCTGACCAGTGTTAGAACTTAATATTTTATTAAGTTTTTCTTTTAATTTTAAAATTCGTTCAGCCGCAATTTTAATTTCTGTAGCTTGACCTTGGGCCCCTCCTAAAGGTTGATGAATCATAACTTCACTGTTAGGCAAACAAAATCTTTTACCTTTCTCCCCACATGATAATAAAAATGCAGCCATCGAAGCAGCCATCCCAATACAAATAGTAGAAACATTACTTTTAACAAAATTCATCGTATCATAAATTGCCATACCTGAAGTAATACTTCCACCAGGTGAATTAATATATAAACTAATATCCTCATGATTAACAGAATCCAAATAAAGAAGCTGTCCTACAATAGAATTTGCCAAATTATCATCTATTTCACCACTTAAAATAATAATTCTATCCTTAAGAAGTCTACTATATATATCATAAACTCTTTCCCCATCACTACTTTTCTCAACAACATTAGGTATTAATATTTTTCATCGCCTCCTAATAATATAATAAGTAGAAAATAATAATTTTATTCAACAAAAAAAGTGACAAAATACATGAATTTTGATACAATAATAAAAGAGAATAAGGAGGGTAAACCATGCCAAAGGTAACAATCAAAGGTAATCCAGATACAATTTTAGAAGTACCGGCTGGAATAACCTTATATGAAATTAGTAAGAAAGTTCAAAATAATTATAAATATCCAATTCTAGTCGCCTTATGCGAAAACTTGATTTCGAACCTGCACAAAAAAGTTAATAGTGACACAACCATAGAGTTTTATGATAGAAGTAGTGTAATAGGTAGTAGAGCATATTCACGTAGCTTAGAGTTTTTAGTTACCACTTGTTCATCGCAAGTTTTAGGAAAAGGGAATGATATATTAGTAGACTATACATTAGATAATGGAATTTACTGTGAAGTAAAAAATCGCACAATAACAGAAAACACAGTTAAATTAATCGAACATAAAATGCATGAACTAGTAGATAAAAAAATAGACTATGAATTCGTAACAGTTACTAAATTAGATGCAATGAAATATTTTGAAAGTACAGGCCAACTAGATAAAGTTGAAAACCTAAGATATCTTAGTGGATCAACAACAAAACTTTATAAATTAGGTAGTCACTATGATTACTTTTTTGGGCCTGTTGCTCATGACACAGGACAAACCGATAATTTTAAATTAATCTATTTAGATGAAAGTGGATTTATTATTAGTTATCCAAGACAAAAACATCCAGACGCTCCAATCAAACATATACACCATAAAAAATTATTTGAAGAATATAGGCGTCATCAATTATGGAGTAGAAAAGTAAACCTTAATTTGTCATCAGACTTAAACAAATTAGGTACTTTAGGTAAATATAATGAAGCTATAAGTTTATCAGAAACTCATTATAACGATCAATTATCTATGGTTGCAACAGATATAGATAATAAAAAAGGCAAAATAAAACTAATTTTATTATCAGGTCCTTCATCAAGTGGAAAAACAACAACTTCAAAAAAATTAAGAACACATCTAAAAGTTAGAGGAATAACAATTCACGAACTATCATTAGATAACTATTTTATAAGAAGGGAAGATACACCAAAAGATGAACAAGGAAACTATGATTTTGCAAGTTTAAAAGCCTTAGATTTAGAACTATTCAATGATCATGTTGAAAAATTACTAAACGGTGAAGAAGTATTGCTTCCAACTTATAACTTCACCAAAGGTGAAAGAGAATTTTTAGGTAATACTATGAAATTAGAAGAAGAAGACATACTATTAATAGAAGGTATACATACATTAAATGATGAACTAACAAAATATATACCAAGGGAAAATAAATATAAAATATTTATCAATCCACTCACACCACTAAAAATAGATAATCATAATAGGGTTCATTCAACCGATGTTAGAAAATTAAGAAGAATAGTAAGAGATAATAACTTTAGAGGGTCAACTGCTGAAGAAACTCTAAAAGTTTGGCCAAACGTTGTCAAAGAAGCAGAAGAAAGTATATATCCATATCAAGACGAAGTAGATGTTATAATAAATTCAGCTTTAAACTACGAAATAGGAGTTCTAAAAATATATGCAGAACCATTATTATTCGCCATCACCCCAGACAGTGACTATTACAGTGAAGCATATAATTTAATTAACTTATTAAGAAACTTTTTACCAATTTCCAGTGAACTAGTCCCACAAGACTCAGTTTTAAGAGAATTTATCGGAAATAGTAACGTCGAATATTAGAAAGGAAGATAACCATGATAAAAGTTGCCATAAATGGATTCGGAAGAATTGGAAGATTAGTATTTAGACTAATGGAAGAAAATCCAGATTTCGAGGTAGTTGCTATAAACGATTTAACTGAACCAGAACAATTGGCTTACCTTTTAAAATATGATACATCACATAGAAATTATTTGCCAGAAGATATTACCTATGATGATCAAAATATAATCGTTAAAAAAAGAAAAATAAAAGTTTATTCAGAAACAGATCCAAACAATTTACCATGGGGAAAATTAGAAATAGATGAAGTATTCGAATGCACTGGTAAGTTTACAGATAACGAAAAAGCAATGGCTCATATAAATGCAGGGGCAAAAAAAGTAATAATATCTGCACCAGCTAAAGG
>CAMYRF010000130.1 GCA_947296775.1 uncultured Mycoplasmatota bacterium | reverse complement strand
TTGAAACCGATGAAGCAACAGTTTCAGGAAACTTTTGACGTTTTATGGCCTGGGCAGATGAGGCACGTACGCTAGGTGTAAGAACAAATGCTGACAATCCAAGAGATACCAAAAAAGCAATAGAATTAGGAGCAGAAGGAATAGGTCTTTGTCGTACAGAGCATATGTTCTTTGATGAAGAAAGAATCCCAGCAATCCGTCAAATGATTTTGTCAGAAACCGTAGAAGCGAGAGAAAAAGCCTTAGAAAAATTAATTCCATTCCAAAAAGGTGACTTTAAAGCCATGTATAAGGAATTAAAAGGACTTCCAATGACAGTTCGTTATTTAGACCCACCTTTACATGAATTTTTACCAACTGAAGAAAAAGATATTATTGCGTTAGCAAATGAAATGGGAGTAACTGTAGAACATTTAAAACAAAAATGTGATGAATTACATGAATTTAACCCAATGATGGGCCATCGTGGATGTCGTCTTGCTGTAACTTACCCAGAAATCGCTAGAATGCAAACTCGTGCTTTACTTGAAGCTGCAATTGAGGTGAAAGTTGAAGAGGGTTATAACATTATTCCAGAAATTATGATTCCTCTTATTGGTGAAGAAAAAGAATTAAAATTTGTAAAAGATATTGTAGTAGAAACAGCAGAAAAAGTAAAATCTGAAAAGAATTCTAATATCGAATATCATATCGGAACGATGATTGAAATTCCAAGAGCGGCCCTAACTGCAGACGCTATAGCAAAAGATGCTGAATTCTTCTCATTTGGAACTAATGACCTAACACAAATGACTTTTGGATTTTCAAGAGATGATGCAGGAAAGTTTTTAGATTCTTATTATCAAAATAAAATTTATGAATCCGATCCATTTGCAAAACTAGACCAAACAGGTGTAGGAGAACTAGTTAAAATAGCAGCAGAAAGAGGAAGAAGTACTAATCCTAATATTAAATTAGGAATTTGTGGAGAACATGGAGGAGACCCTTCAAGTGTTGAATTCTGCCATAATGTTGGACTTAATTATGTATCATGTTCCCCATTTAGAGTACCAATTGCAAGACTTGCAGCAGCACAAGCTGCTATACGCGAACATGAGAACAAATAAGTCTGTAATTGCAAATTAATGTATATAATATAAGGATTAATGAATATAATGCATTGAAGTATATGTTTTTCGCTTATGGGGGCTTGCGAGTAATAATTAATCCCGAGAAAAAATGTTTGAAAACTTTATCAATTTGATAGAGTTTTTTTCTTTTGCATAATAAATACAGTGAATTTAGTTAATTGATATTACTTATTCATCCTGAACGGGATAGATACAAGCGACTATTAAAACACATGAATAAAATAAAGAGTAAAAAGGGCAAAAACTAGCACTTTTTTTCTTGCTATATTTATAGTATAATTTAAACAGAATAGGGTGATTATAAATGAAAGCATTAAGCGTTGGACGATTAGTGTACGATATTAATATCATGATGGATGGATATCCAACTGAAGGTAGTGAAAATGTTACCAAAGAAATGATTACATGTAGTGGAGGCTCTACTAATATTATTGCGTATTCTCTAGGAAAATGGAATATGGAATCTTTTGTTTCAGGGGTTATAGGATATGACGAAACAGGAACTACTATGAAAAAAAATATGGAAGAGAATAGAGTAAGAACAAACTTTTTGGAAACAAATTACGATATAAAAACGCCGACTTCTTACATATTTATTAATAAGCAAAATAATTCTCGTACGGTAGTAAATGCAGAGATTAGCGATTTTAATATCAAAAAATATGATTATGACACAGACGTTGATTGTGTAATAGTAGATGGATATGAATACAATGCGTCTGTCTATGCTTTTAATAAATACAGTAAGGCCGTAACTGTACTAAATGCCAAAACACCACATAATGGATTATTGGATTTCTTTAAGTATGCCAAGTATGTGGTTGCATCAAGTGACGTTGCAGAAGCCATGACAGGAATGAAAATTGATTTCGACGCTCCTGTAAGTATGGTAAATGTCTATAAAAAGATTATCGATAAATATCCACACATTACATTGTTTATTACGATAGAAGGAAAAGGAACTATTTACTCTGTAAACAATGAAATTAAAGTATTAGCCACTATGAATACAGAAATTGTAGATAAAACAGGAGCAAGAGATATATTTGTTGCTATGATTGGATATGGAATTACAAATGGTTATGACATAGAAACTACTATTCGCCTAGCAACAATAGCAGAATCAATGTCTAAAAAAACGATTGGTTCTACATTGTCTATTCCTTTATTAAGTGATATTATCAAATATTATGAAAGCAAGTTTGGTGATTTAAAAAATAATAGTGATTTTATAGCACCGTCTTCAGAAGAAAAGAGTAGTGAAATAATACCAGAAGCAACAGAACAAACGAATATAGATGTCGCGCAAGAAACAAATACAAGTTCTGCTACACCAGAAGTTAAATCAGAAACATTAGAAACTAAAATGAGCCCTCAAACTGATGAACAAATAGTTTCACAAGTTTTTGGCACAAGCCCCGATAATGGCAATAATGACAATGCTCCTACCGCTTAATAGATATCCGAGTCTCGATGTACATGGAGAAACTCGAGATACAATTTACACAGTATTAAAAGAATTTGTGAGTGATAACATAAAATTAAAAAATTCAACCATTATAATAGTACATGGAAAAGGAACAGGAATTTTAAAGCAGGAAATTCATTATTATTTAAAAAATATGAGAGAAGTAAAATGTTACCATTTACATTATTGGAATCAAGGAGTAACAGTTATTGAATTAAATGTTTGACAATTCAAACATTTCGTGGTATAATTGCAAAGCAATAAGAAGAATAGACATCAGGTTGACATATTTTAATTTTTGTGTTATACTATTAGCATAAAAAGAAATTGGGGGTAAAGATATGAAGGGTTTTGTTTTAGATTATATTGATGAAAATGAATACCGTAAATTAGAAAGAGCATTAAAAAAATACAATACATTAGCATTTAAAAAATTGAATTTTGAGTATTATCCATCTTTAAGAAATGGTAAATTTGTTGGAGAAATGGTTTCTCAAAACAAAAAGTTAGGTACAGAAACATATGAATTAAAATTACCTAGTGATAAAATGTTTGCTCAGGTGCATGGGGAAGTAAAATTAATTTACACTGTGTATAAAAAAGAGGAAGTAGTAATGCTAGACTCTATTGCACCCAAAGAAATTTTATTAGAAGGGCATATGTCTGAATTAACTACTTATAAAGGTGTTATGATTTCAAGAGCTAATGCTTCTAAAGATAAATTTAAAATTGACTTATTAAATATGCTACAAGGTAAGTAATAACTTATCTTTTTTTTAAACAAAACTACTTGCATGGCATACAATATTATGATATTATTAATTAGTCAGCGGACCTCTAGCTCAGTTGGTTAGAGCATCCGGCTCATAAC
>CAMYRF010000129.1 GCA_947296775.1 uncultured Mycoplasmatota bacterium | reverse complement strand
TCCATGTGGTGTGAATGAATGGGAAATCACTAGAATTGGTGCGGATATTAAGATAAAATGTTTAGGATGTGGAAGAAGTATTATGCTTCCACGTATAGAATTTAATAAAAAACTTAAAAAAATTATAGAGGAGTAGTGGATTTTATGAAAAAGAAGAAAATATTGTTAGGACCCGTTATAACTATCCTTATTTTAATGCTAGTTATTATTGTGGTTAGTGCGATTGCTTCGGCTTTTGGTCTTCAAGGTGAGGTTACTGCTGTAACTAATGGTACTTTGGAAACATCTATGGTTACGGTTAGAAGTATTTTTTCTGAAGAGGGACTTAAATATCTTTTTACTTCTCCAGTTCAAACTTTCCAAACATTTAAACCTTTAGTATTACTTATAATTGCTTTGATGGCAATTTCAATTGGTAAGGCTAGTGGATTATTTAAGGCTATGTTTGTACCTTTGCGTAAGGTTAAACCTAGTATTATTACTTTTTTAACTTTACTTATTGGAATTATTTCTTCTTTCTTTAGTGATTATGGTTATTTTATATTGTTACCTTTAACAGCTATTTTTTATCAATATATTGGTAGAAATTCTGTTTTAGGAATTTTAACTTCTTTTGTCGGAATTACTTTAGGTTATGGAGCAGGTTTAGTATTTACCATTGATGATTATCAGTTAGGACTTCTTACTAAAGAGGCAGCAACTGTTAGCGTTGATGCGGATTATGTCTTTAATGCATGGTCAAATGAATTTATTATGATAGCTAGTACATTTATATTGGCTATTGTAGGTACTTTAATTATAGAGGCTTTTTTAAAACCTAAAGTTAAAGAATCTATTAAGGATGAAGATGATTTAACTATTTCTAAAAAGGGTTTAGTATTTAGTTCTATTGCTTTTGTTATTTTGTTATTATTATTTATTTATATGATTATTCCAGGACTTCCTGGAAGTGGTCTTTTACTTGATATGAGTCAAAAAGATTATGTAGCTCAATTATTAGGTGGAAAATCACCATTTGGTGATGCATTTATCTTTATGTTGTTAGTTATGCTAATGGTTTGTTCTGCTATATATGGGGCTATTTCTAAAAACATTAATAATACTAATGATTATAGTGTAGGTTTATCAAAAGAATTTGATGATTTAGGATATATCTTTATTTTGATGTTTTTTGCCTCTTTAATGTTTAGTATTTTAACATTTACTAATTTAGGCCAAGTTGTAGGTGCATGGTTGATTTCGTTTATGGGTAATTTGGAGTTAACTGGCTTACCACTTGTTATTATAATGTTCTTTGTAATTATTTTGATGTCATTTCTTATTCCTGACACTGTTACAAAATGGACAATTGCTTCACCTATTTTAGTACCTTTATTAATGAAGGCTAATATTACACCAGATTTTACACAATTTATATTTAAAGCTGCTGATAGTGTTGGTAAAGGATTTACGCCATTCTTTGTTTATTTTATTGTTATGCTTGCTTTACTTGAAAAATATAATGGTAAGGAAAGTGTTAAAATAACAATATTTGGAACTTTAAGAAAATTACTTCCAACTTTACTTTTATGTATGGTTGTATGGGTTGTAATTTTAATTGGATGGTTTATTATTGGTCTTCCTTTAGGCCCTGAAACTTATCCAACAATGTAAGATGGTACAGTGTACTATCTTTTTTTGTTTTTTGGTGTGGACTTTATTCTAGTGATTTGGTAAAATATGTATTGGTGATTTATATGAGTTTAACTGCAGGAATTGTTGGACTTCCTAATGTTGGTAAGTCTACATTATTTAACGCGATTACAAAGCAAAATATTTTAGCGGCTAATTATCCTTTTGCAACTATTGAACCTAATGTAGGGATGGTTGTAGTTCCAGATAAAAGAGTTGATTTTTTAACTGATTTATATAATCCTAAAAAAACTATTTCAGCCACTTTTGAGTTTACTGATATTGCTGGTTTAGTTGCTGGAGCTTCTAAAGGTGAAGGCTTGGGAAATAAGTTTTTATCTCATATTCGTGAGGTTGATGCAATTTGTGAGGTTGTTAGATGTTTTGAAAATTCTAATATTACTCATGTTACGGGTAGTGTTGATCCTATTAGGGATGTGGAGATTATTGATTTAGAACTTATTTTGGCTGATTTAGAAGTTGTTGAAAATAGATTGGGTAGAATGGGTAAAAAAGCAAGACTGTCTAATGATAAAGATGCTATGGCTGAATCTAAATTATTAGAAA
This sequence comes from uncultured Mycoplasmatota bacterium, assembly GCA_947296775.1. GTDB lineage: Bacteria > Bacillota_I > Bacilli_A > RF39 > UBA660 > Coprosoma. Next base: position 1,243 of record CAMYRF010000129.1, on the reverse strand, counting down.
GGGTAAGGGAATCTTTACTTGCGAATAAGCCAGTTCGTAATATGGATTTATCTGAAGATGAATATAAAATGCTTAAAGCTTTTAACTTTTTAACTATTAAACCAATTATTTATGTTGCTAATGTAAATGAAGACGAAGTTAGTAGTGAAAACGAATACGTTAAGGCTTTAAGAGAATATGCTGTAAAGGAGAGTGCTTCTGTTGTTGTTATATGTGCAAAAATTGAAGCAGAACTTGCGGAACTTGAGGATGATGAAAGGATTGAATTTTTAAGTGAAATGGGAATTACTGAAAGTGGTTTAGATAAGCTTATTAAACAATCTTATTCTTTATTGGGATTATCTACTTTTTTAACAGCAGGACCTGATGAAGTTAAAGCTTGGACTTTTACAAATGGTATGAAGGCTCCTGAGTGTGCGGGTATTATTCATACTGACTTTGAAAAAGGATTTATTAAAGCTGAAGTTATGAGTTTTGATGATTTGGAACATTGTGGATCTGAACTTAAAGTTAAAGAAGCTGGTAAAATGCGTCTTGAGGGTAAAGAGTATGTAATGCAAGACGGAGATATTTGTTATTTTAGATTTAATGTTTAAAAACAATTTATAAGTACATATTAATACTGGTGATTTTATGTACTTATTAAATTGTTTTTTTATTTATTCCATTTTAGGTTATGTATTAGAAATGATATTTGGTTTTGCTATTGGTGCTAAGGATATAGAAAGTGGAATTTTATATGGACCTTGGACACCTATTTATGGTATTTCTTCGGTACTTATAATTGTTATTTCTGACAAATTATTTAAGAATTTGCACATGTCTAGATGGAAAGAGACAATTATTGTTATAATTATACTTACTATAATTATAACTGGCTTAGAATGGTTAGGCGGAGTTTTGATTGAATTAGTATTTGGTTTTTCATTTTGGGATTATAGTGACTATAAGTTTAATTTTGGTAAATATATTTGTTTAGAGATGGCTTTAGTATGGGCAGTGATGAGTTTGATTTTTATTTATTTTATTAATCCATTTTTGGAAAAATACATAAAAAAAATACCAGGATGGATAACAATCTTGATTAGTATATTATTTATATTTGATGTAATCATTAGAATAATTATGGAAACAAGTCATTGATTTGTTTTTTTTGTATAAGTACAAATTAACTTATTAACAGAAAGTTGCATTAGTCAAGTAAAAGTAGACAATTTATAAAAAATAGAGGGGGATTAAGAAA
>CAMYRF010000128.1 GCA_947296775.1 uncultured Mycoplasmatota bacterium | reverse complement strand
ATAGAAGATGGTCTTACTAGAGTCCAAGAAGCTAAAAGGAAAAGCAGAGAAAATATGATAAAACTTGGATTTAGTAAAAAGACATTAGAACTTAAAGAAAAACAAATCGATAATGAATTATGGTAAAGGAATAGATTATTATGTTTGAAAACGCTCATGAATTATACAAATCTAAAGAGTGGCAAAATCTATTACAGGATTTGAAATTAGAAAGAGTAAATGATGAAGGCAAATTAATTTGTGAATATTGTGGAGAAGAAATAGTAAAAGCTTATGATTGCATTGGACACCATAAGATACCATTAACAAATGCTAATGTTAATGATTATAATATAAGCCTTAACCCTGACAACATAATGTTAATTCACTTCAAATGCCATAACAAAGTACATAATAGATTTGGATATGAACTACCTAAAAAAGTATATATAGTATATGGATCTCCTTGCAGTCGGCAAGTCAACATGGGTTAACAATATAGCAACAAACGATGATTTAATCGTAGATATAGATAAGATTTGGGAATGTATTAGCTTCTGTGATAAATACAATAAACCAAATAAGCTACAGCAAAATGTTTTTGAAATTAGAAATAATTTAATAGAACAGATTAAGATGAGACTAGGCAACTGGCAAAATGCTTTTGTAGTAGGAACTTATCCAATGAAGATGGAAAGACAAAGACTATCAGATAAGTTAGGAGCTGAGCTCATACTAGTTGATTGTGACAAGGAAGTCTGCTTAAGTAGATCAAAAAATGAAAATTGGAACAAATATATAGAAGAATGGTTTGAAACTTATCAACCATAACCCGCCCCGCCTCCAAGAAATCAAAAGGAGTGGTTGGGGACTGTAAGGGGTACCTCTTTTTCACACGAGGCAAAAATTTCATTTTTTTTGAAAAAATAGAAATATATATGGGAAGAAGGGAGTTTTTAGTGACTAGAAGAGAAGAATTAGATAATATCTTCAAAGATATTGATGAAAACAAGAAAAAGTTAATAAATCCACTTTTAGACAATATAGCCTTTTTGGAAGAACGAATGGAAGAATTAAAAAAACATCCATTTATTCAAGTTCATCCTAAGGATCCAACAAAGCAAAGAGCAACAACTGCAGCAAAATTATATAAGGAACATTCACAAAGTTATATGAATGCAATAAGAATGTTATACTCAATGATTAACGGACATGAAGTTGAAGAAGATGCAGTTACAAAATGGTTAGAAGAAAGAAAAAGACAAAATGTGTAATTATTACTTAGAGCAATATTATGAGGAAATTAAAAGTGGAAATATAATAGTAGGACTAGAATTAAAGACAGAAATACAAAAGCTTATTAAGGATTTAAAAGATCCTAGATATAAATATGATACAGAAGAGGCACATCTAAGAATTGATTTTATGGAAAATTTATGCTTACAAAGCAAAAGACCTTTTTATAATATGCCTATGGAATTATTACTATGGGAAAAAGCATTTATTGAAGTAATTTATTCTTTCAAAGTGTATGACAAGGAATTAAATCGATGGGCAAGAAGATTCCAAAATGTACTTTTGTTGATTGCAAGAAAAAATGGAAAGACAACATTGATGGCAGCAGATGCGCATGCGGATTTAAGAATTGGCGAAGGTGGAATGGATATAGTTTGTGCTTCTAATGATGATAAACAGGCAAGTTTGCTTTGGAATGAAATAGACAATATGAGAAAAAGAATAGATCCACATTCTAAAGTAACACATAAAAATATGTCAGAAATATGTAACACACAAAAGAATATAACTATATTCAAAATGTCAGGAAAAACGCAAAACAAAGATGGTAGAAATATAGATAAAATGTATATGGATGAAAGCCATGATGCACCAAACGATGAAATAGCTGAAGCAGGTCAAAAATCAATGTCAACCAAAGATGAGCCTTTATTTATAAACTTAACTACTGAAGGTTTTATAAATGATGGCTACTTAGATAATGAACTAAAATATGCACGAGAAGTTTTATTTGATGAGACTGATGACATACATTATCTACCATGGCTATTTACACAAGACAGCGAAGAAGAAATATGGCAGGATGAAAAAAGTTGGTACAAATCAAATCCTCGGTTTAGGAGTAGTCAAGAAATGGAAATCACTACGATCAGAAATTGAAAAATCAAAAACTTCTAAATCCAAAAGAATGCATACACTTTGCAAAGACTTCAATATAAAACAAAACAATGCTCAAGCATGGCTAAAACGTGAAGATTATTATTATGAATTAGAACCTTTTGAATTAGAATCATTTAGAGGTTCTTTTTGTTTAGGAGCAGTTGACTTGGCAGCAACAACAGATATGGTTAGTGCAAAAATCTTATTAGGAAAACCAAAAGACAAAATAAAGTACATATATCAACATTACTGGATTTTAGAGAAGAAACTTACAGATAGTGATGACAAATCTGCAGGAGCTGAATATAAAGAATGGACAAAAAAAGGATTACTTACTATTCATGAAGGAAATGAAGTAGATGTTTCGAAGGTAGCAGACTGGTTTTATGATTTATATAAAAGTTACAATATAAAACCATATAAAACAGGATATGATCAAAGATTTTCAAAAACCTTTACTGATCGTATGGATGAATATAATTTTGAAACAGAAATGATTTTACAAGGTAAAGTATTAAGTAATGCTATGAAATTTGTTGAAGCGGATTTACAAGACAAGTTAATAAATTACAATAACAATGAAATAGATAGATGGTGTCTAGGAAATTCTGCTATGGAGATGGACAATCTAGGAAATGTTATGTGCGTTAAAATAAAAGGTCAAGCTAGCAAAAGAATTGATGGTGCAATAACATTTATCATCCTATATGAATTATATAGGCGTTATCGCAGTGAGTTTCACAGATTGATAGATAAATAAGGAGTAGGTAAATATGGGACTAATTGATTTTATTAATAAATTTAAGAAAATGAAGATGGATATTAAATATGCAAAAATATTAAATGGGTATAGTCCCATTTTTTCACAGTTTGGTCAGGATATATATGCTAGTGATGTTGTGCAACAAGCTATATCGTGTTTGGTAACAGAATTAACAAAAGTAAATCCATTTCATATTAAGAAAAATGGTAGTGATCTAGTTCCAATTGAAGATAGTGAAATACAAAGGTTATTAGAACAGCCAAATGAGCGTATGACACAGACAGATTTTTTTGAAAAAGTATATTGGCAATTATTCTTAAATTATAATGCTTTTATTATACCTACATACTATAAGGATGCAAGAGGAAACAAAAAATATACTGGTCTTTATCCAATACAACCAACTAATGTTACTTTCTTACAAGATTCATCAGGTAGTTTGTTTATTAGATTTTCATTTATGAATGGATATGAAACAGAATTAAGATATTCAGATGTAATACATATTAGATATCGTTATTCAATTAACGAATTGATGGGTGGCAATGAATTCGGACAACCTGACAATAAGGCA
>CAMYRF010000127.1 GCA_947296775.1 uncultured Mycoplasmatota bacterium | reverse complement strand
TTATAAAATATCTTTAATTTTATAAAAAGTGTGACATATGATTGATTTCTCTAGATATTGATGCAGTTAATTACTATATAAACCTATCTTTAAGACAAAATTTATCATAGCGAGAACTTAGAGAAAGAATAAGAACAAAAGAATATGAAAGAATAGGTTATAAAGAAGACTTATCTGAACCTAAAGTAAATACTTTAATAAAAAATCCAATTGTTATTAAGTCTCAAAATATTCCTGAAAAGATTACAGAGTATGCTTTACACAATATTATTTTAGAGAATATGGATGCTTTTTTGAAAGAATTAGGAACTGGCTTTGCTTATGTGGGGCATGAAGTAAAAATAAAAATAGGTAATGATAAACATTCAATAGATTTTCTTTTGTTTAATTTTAAATATAATTGCTTTGTAGTCTTGGAAATTAAAGTTACAGAATTTAAAGCTGAATATATTGGACAAGTTTTAAAATATATAAACTATGTAGATGATAATATTAAAGAACCATTTAATGATAAAACAGTAGGTGTAATTATTTGTAAAGAAGTTAATGGTTATGTTTTAAAATATTGCAGTGATGATAGAATTTTTACTACTACATACGAATTAGCTTAGGAGGTTTTGGTATGAATTATTATAACGAAATAAAAGATACATTAATAAAAAATGAAGTTTATAAAAAAGCGAAAGACTATTCTAAAAACAAAAGTGATTTAAATAGTTATTATGAAGTAGGAAGATTATTAGTAGAAGCACAAGGTGGAGAAGAAAGAGCTAAATATGGAAATAGACTTATTAAGGAATATTCTGAGAAATTAACTAAGGAACTTGGTAAAGGACATTCTACTAGAAACTTAAAATATATGCGTAAATTTTATTTGTTTATACAAAAAGGGCAGACAATGTCTGCCCAATTGTCGTGGAGCCATTATATCGAACTTTTAAAATTAAAAAATTTAAATGAAATCAAATATTATATTTATATAGTAGAAAACCAGAATATGGGTGTTCGCGAACTTAGAGAAAGAATAAGATCAAAAGAATATGAAAGAATTGGTTATAAGGAAGAATTAGGAAATCCTAAAGTAAATACGTTAATTAAAAATCCAATTGTTATCAAATCTCAAAATATTCCTGAAAAAGTAACTGAATATGCTTTACACAATATTATTTTGGAAAATATGGATGATTTTTTGAAAGAGTTAGGTACTGGATTTGCTTATGCAGGTCATGAAGTAAAAATAAAAATAGGTAATAATTATAATTATATTGATTTTTTATTATTTAATATGGAATATGGTTGTTATGTGGTGGTAGAAATCAAGGTTACAGAATTGAAAGCCGAGCATATAGGTCAAACTGTTAAATATATGAATTATGTTGATAAAAATATTAAAAAGAATTTTCATGATAAAACAGCTGGTATTATTATATGTAAAAAAAATAATGAATTTGTTTTAGAGTATGTGGGTTTTCCTAAGTTATTTGTATCAATTTATAAGCTTATAAATGTTTAAATAATATGTTATATGTGTTAAAATGGATATAGGTGATAGAATGAAGAAAATAATACTTGTTGATGGTAATAATCTTTTATTTAGAAGTTATTATGCAACTGCTTATAATGGTAATTTTATGAATAATAGTAAAGGTTTTCCTACCAATGCTTTATTTGGGTTTACTAATATGATTAATAAAATTATTAATGAAGAAAATCCTGAATATATGATTGTTGCTTTTGATAAAGGTAAAACTTTTAGACATGAAAAGTATGATGTTTATAAAGATGGTAGAACAGAAACTCCTAATGAGCTTAAAATTCAATTTCCTATTGCTAAAAAATTATTAACAGCTATGGGAATTAAATATTATGAAATTGATAATTATGAAGCTGATGATATTATTGGTACTTTTAGTGAGTATTGCAATAAGGATTCTGAATATGTTGGAACTATTATTAGTAGTGATAAGGATTTATTGCAGCTTATTTCTGATGATGTTGATATTAAACTTTTAAAACAAAAAGATTATATTCGTTATAATAAGGATTCTTTTGAAAAAGAATATGGAATTAAACCAATTAATATTATTGATTTAAAAGCTTTAATGGGCGATTCATCTGATAATATTCCTGGGGTTAAAGGAGTTGGCGAGAAAACTGCTTTAAAGTTACTTCATGAGTATAAAACTTTAGATGGTATTTATGAAAATATTGATAGTATTTCGGGTAAATTAAAAGAAAAACTTATTAATGATAAAGATAATGCTTATATGAGCTATGATTTAGCTACGATTGTAAAAGATGTTCCTATGGATATTGATATTAATGATATAAAATATAAAGATGCTGATATGGATAAATTAAATAATATGTATGAGGAGCTTGAATTTTATTCTTTTTTAAAGAAAAATAAAAAAGTTTCTTCAGAAAAACCTTTAGATATTAAAATAATTAAAGATATTAATGAGCTTAGAATCGATGGCGATGTTGCGGTTTGTTTAGAGGTTTTTGGTTCTAATTATCATACATCTCCTATTATTGGAATGGGAATTTATAATAAAGAAATAAGTGCTTTTATTCCTTTGGAGGTTTTAAAACAAAATCCTTCGTTTTTAAGAGAAAATATAAAATATACTTATGATGTTAAAAAAATTACTACCGCTTTAAAATATTTAGGGATTGAAGTAAATAATTTTGTTTTTGATACGATGATCGCAGGATCTTTACTTGATTATAATGTTAAAGATGATATGGCTTATTTAGCTAATGAAATTAATTATGATTTAGATTTTTATGAATCTATTTATGGTAAATTTATTCATTTAAAAATGCCTGATGAAGAAACTGTGACTAAATCATGTGTAATGAGGGCTAAATTTATTTATGATACTAGAGAGTTTTTTGAAGAACAACTTAAATCTGAAGATGTTTTAGATTTATATAAAAATATTGAATTACCACTTGCTTCAGTTTTAGCTGATATGGAAGTTACTGGTGTTAAAGTTGATAGAAATAAACTTATTTCTATGGGTGAGGATATTCAAGTTAAGTTAGAGATTTTGACTAATGAAATTTATAATATGGCTGGGTGTGAATTTAATATTTCTTCACCTTTACAATTATCTGAAATTTTATTTGAAAAACTTGGTTTACCTCATGGAAAGAAAACTAGTAATGGGTATTCAACTGCGGCTGATGTTTTACATAAGATTCGTGATAAACATCCAATTGTTAATGCGGTATTAGAGTATAGAGGCCTTGCTAAACTTTACAGTACATATATAGAAGGTTTACAAAATTATATTATAGATGGTAAAATTCATACTATTTATACGCAAAATTTAACACGTACTGGTAGACTTTCTTCGATTGAACCTAATTTGCAAAATATTCCGGTCAGGGATGAACTTGGTAGATCTATAAGAAAGGCGTTTATTCCTGTTTATGATTATATTTTAGGTGCGGATTATTCACAAATTGAACTTCGCATTTTGGCTCATATTGCGGAT
>CAMYRF010000126.1 GCA_947296775.1 uncultured Mycoplasmatota bacterium | reverse complement strand
AAAGGATAATGTGTTACATTTTTTGCGGAACGTCACACACTATCCAGTACGTAAACACTATTGAAAGTGAATACTTTGTTAGTATATCTTAAAGTAACTTCATTTTCAATAGTAAATTAAAAATTTATTATAAGAAAATGGAGGTTTTTATTGTGGAAAAAAATAAAAAGTCAGCTTTATATGTAAGGGTATCCACTACCCATCAAATAGATAAAGATTCTTTGCCCTTACAAAGAAGTGATTTAACAAATTATACAAAATATGTATTAGGAATTGATGATTTTGAAATATTTGAGGATGCGGGTTATTCTGGTGGTACAACCGATAGACCTGCATATCAAGATATGATGAATAGAATAAAAATGGGAGAATTTACACACTTAATTGTATGGAAAATAGATCGTATTAGTAGAAATTTAAGGGATTTCTCTGAAATGTATGATGAATTAAAAAAATATAATGTAACATTTATTTCTCGAAATGAACAATTTGATACATCTACAGCTATGGGAGAAGCAATGCTAAAAATAATATTAGTATTTGCTGAACTTGAAAGGAAACTTACTGGAGAACGTGTTTTCTCTGTTATGATTTCTCGTGCTCAAAAGGGCTTATGGAATGGTGCAACTATTCCTCTTGGATATGAATGGGATATAGAAACTAAATTTCCAAGACCATGTGATGCAGAAGCTAAAACAGTACAGTATATATTTGACCAATATGAAATTATAAAATCTACCACAAAACTTGCTAAAAAATTAAATATTGAAAAAATACCAACCAAAAGAAATGGTACCTGGACCCCTCGCACAGTTGGGAGCATGCTTACAAATCCTTTTTATATTGGTACATATAGATATAATACAAAAACTAGAAAAACTCGTAGATGGAAAGATAAAAGCGAATGGGTTGTTGTAGAAAATAATCATCAAGCTATTATTAATAAAGAACAATTTGAAAGAGTCGCACAAATTATTCAAAATAATTATAGAGGTGATAAGAATTATCAAAGAAAAAGTACCAAGGTTCACATTTTATCTGGTATAGCAACTTGCCATAAATGTGGAAAGAAAATGCGTTCTGGTTTAGATCGTATAAGAAAAGATGGTTTTACACCTTCTCGCTATACTTGTTATGGTTTTAATGTAAATTATACCTGTGCAAATTATTCTAGTGATTTATCTATTTTGCCTACGCTTATAAATTATATAGCAAATTATATGACTTTACAGGAAAGGATCACTTCTAATCATTCGTTACGTGACATGGAAAGTATTTTGTTAAGGGGTAAGTATTTTGAAAATATAGAGCATATTGAAAAACAAGATTTAAAAAATACTTATGATTTATTAATAAACAATACTATTGTTACATATAATTCTTTGGAAGAAGAAAAAAAAGAAGTTATAATAAGTCAAAATGCAATTTATGAAGCAGAAAAAGAAAAATATAAAAAAGCATTGAAACGATTAGATGATCTTTATTTATATGACACTAATTCTATGAGTCAAAAAGATTTTGTAATAAAACGTAAAGAAATTTCTGATAAAATAGAAACAGTAAATAAGAAGATTCAAGAAGTAAAATTAAATGATACACCATTTATTAATAACACTGAATTTAATGTGTTATCAAAAGCAAGTTTCTATCTTCTTACTAAAAACCTGTCCAGTGTAAAAAATATAGATGTATTATCTTTACTAAACAATTTAGATAAACAAATTATCAAAGATTTTATGAATACAATTATCTCAGATGTTTCTGTAGAAAGGGGAAAAATCTATCATATAACATTTAAAAATGGATTGACTCATCACTTCTTATATAAAAATCAATAAAAAGCACAAAAACACCCAAGTAGGTTTTACTTACAGCCACTTGGGTTTTATTATATCATATTTGATTATACACACGGACAACCGTAATGTAAATAGAGCAACGGTTTTTTTCTTTTTATTTTCTTTGTTTTCCATATTATTACTACCTTTCAGCGTTTTTTTGTTTTTCATTTTTTCCCATTTCTTCATTTTCCAAATTGAAGGCATCTTTAATACCTAATCTATAAACCTTGCAAGAAAACTTTTTAAATATCTTCATTATTATAATATCACAAATATTTAAGTTTTTCATTAGTTCATCTAGTATTTGATTATTTTTATTAACTTTTCTCATAAATACCTCCTTATATTGATATTTTGAGATACCTCTTAATATATTTTACCATATTATGTTAATAAAAATAACTATACTGGAAGTTAGGTATTTTATTGAAATTTCGTTGATATTACTATATTCCATAATTCGACAATATATGACACTATTTTAAATCTTTTATTAACTCATCCATATATTCACTTGAAGGATCTATTTTGCTACTTACCTCTGCTTTTTTTCCTTTAATATAGTTTAATGCTTTTTGATATTCCTCCTTATTTATATAGTTTATTATAGCGTCTAACATCTCTACTATATCCTTATTTTCCATGGTATGCACCTCTTCTATTTTTATTTAAGGATATTATAACACAAATATCTATATTTCAATATAGTTATTTTGAATTTAAGTCAAATCGCGGATAGTTAAATTTTTTGTTACTTTCTTTTACAATAGTTATATCAAGAGGAGGTGTTAAGATGATACAAATACAAGTAAAGGAATTATTGAAGAAACAAAAGAAAACAAAATATTGGTTTATAAAAAATATGGAAGGAGGCTATCAATCTCTTACACGAATGATGGAAAATAAAACAACTAGTATTCGTTTTGATACACTTGAAAAAATGTGTGATATTTTTGATTGTGACATTTCAGATGTTATTGTCAGAAAGAAAGGAAAAAATAAAAAATGAGTAATTTTTTAATTGAATACAAAAACAAAAAGAAACAGAAGATTAATAAAAAAGTTATTATTGAAAACTGCCTCACAGAAATCAAGAATATAGACTTATTAAATACTTCCGTTTCAGAACTTTATAGTTCTATTAATAATATACAACAAAAATTAAATAATATGCAATAAAATAGAAAAACCGCTAAAAATCGAGCCTCGACGTTTCGATTTAAGCGGTTTTATTTTTTTATTTGATTACTTATATTCCTTGAAAAATAAGGATTTTCATACTACTACTTTAATTTTTGATTAACTATTCTTTGAACGGAATTATAATCATATCCTGCTGCAGTTAATCTGTTTTTTCTGTCTGCACCATTTCCCCATTTCCCTGCAATTACTTCATCAGCTATTTGCTCATTTGATTTCTTTGAAGATGCAGTTGGCTTAGCTCCTAATTTTTGATTTACAATATTTTGAATTGTATTATAATCGTATCCTGCTGCAGTTAATTTGTTTTTACGATCTTCTCCGTTTCCCCAAGCTCCATTTATTACTTCTTGTGCAATAGTTTCATTAGATTTTTTGCTTGGTTTTGGTGCTGAAGTTGATCCACTTAATTTTTGATTTACAATACTTTGAATAGCATTTCAATCATAACCTGCTTGTGCTAATCTATTGAATCTATCAGATCCATTTCCCCATTTTCCCGCAATTACTTCATCAGC
>CAMYRF010000125.1 GCA_947296775.1 uncultured Mycoplasmatota bacterium | reverse complement strand
ATTAATACAACATCATAATTTTCTTCTTTAGCTTTATTAACCCCGTCGTACATAACACTAACTGGGTCTGCATTTTCTTTATATATTGTTTCGACACCAACTGTGTTTCCCCATTCAACTAATTGGTTAACAGCTCCAGCTCTAAAGGTATCGCCAGCAACTGTTAAAACTTTTTTCCCTTCCGTTTTTAATTTGTAAGCTATTTTGCCGATCGTTGTTGTTTTGCCAGCTCCATTTACTCCGACAAATAAAATGACTGTTGGTCCGTTTTTGTTATAATTGATTTTATTAACAATAATGTCATTGTTTACATATATTATAAACATTTCATCAACAATAATTTCTTTTAACTCGTCTGCGGATTGTATATTTTCTTTTTTCACTCTAGCTTTTAATTTTTCAGTTATATCCATTACGGTATTGACGCCAATATCGGCCATTATTAATATTTCTTCTAATTCTTCGAAATATTCATCGTCTATTTTGCTGTGCCTTTGATTTAATTTTATTAATGAGTTTAAGAAGTTGTTTCGTGTTTTTTCTAACCCTTTATCATAGGCTTTAACTTCTTCTTTTTCTTCTTTTTTAAAGATGTTTTTAAATTTATCGAACATTCCCATATTATCACCTATATTTTATCTATATACATTTTACACTATTTGTTTTAATTTATCAAGAAAAACATTAATTTATGTTACTTTTAATCATGTGGAAGAAACTTATTTCAAAGTTTCAATTTCGTCTTTGGATAAGTAGTTTTTGGTAATTACAAAATCGGTTTCTAAGCTTTTTTCCATTAATGTGTTTTTTAATTTTTCTATTTCCTCTTCTTTACTTATAAATTTTATCAATTCAGGATCTTTTATTATGTGATTTTACATCGTCACATATAAGCGAAACTAATATTTTATATTTATTAAATTCTTCTTTATCATAACGCACTTCCCTTAACTTAGCTAGATTAAACTTATATATTACTAAATTATCTATATACTCTAAATTTACCTTTCATATAAATATACGGTAAAACCGCATAAAATTCCTGCAGGGAAATTAAAAAACTTACAAAAAAACAAAATTCCTTTTTTCGCCTACAATTACGTGTAAATTTGGCATTTTTGGTTTTTGCATATTGAATTTATTAGGTAGTGTGATATAATATATTTTACTTTTAGGAGGTATATTAAATGTGGCTAAAAAACGATGATGAATGTAAACAGGCAGGGTTTTCGAAGAAACCAGTTATGTTTTTTGCCCAAAAAGATTTTTCTGATGATCAGATAAAAGAAATTTGTGCTGGTCTTGAAAATGGATTATCTAAAAATCAGGTTGGAATATATGCTGATGTGAAATTTGACGATAATCAAATGCGTGAAATTCGTTGGGGTTTTGAACATGGGTTATCGCTAGAACAAGTTGAAATTTATGCTGATGTAAAATTTAATTGGAAACAAATGGGAGAAATTCGTTTAGGGTTTGAACACGGTTTAACGATGGAAGATGTTTTGTTTTATGCAAAGGAAAAATTTAGCGATAAACAAATGAGAGAGATTTGTTGGGGCCTTGAAAATAGATTTTCGATAGAACAAGTTGGTCTTTATGCTGATGAAAAACTGAGTGCTTCTGACATGCGCTATATTAGAGTTGGAATAAGTTCTGGCTTAAGTGTGGATCAAGTGTTTTTTGCTACTGATACGAACAATCACGGTTATCCGATTGCCGATGTATGTAACTGGCTTAACATTGGCTTAAGTACAGCCCAAATTCTTCGTTGCAAGGAGCTTAATATATCTGTGTATTTGGTTAATCAAATTGTTGCACTTTATAAGATGAATATCACTTCTGATGAAGTAACTGATTATATTGAACATGTTGGCAATGATATTTTAGAACATGCAGAAAAGAAAAAACTTCGTGAAAATATTACTTTTATAATGGATAGTTTAACTGTTGATGAGCTTAGAGAATTACTTGTATGTGCAGAAAATATACAGAAAGATGCATGTTCTAATGATAAGGCTGGCATAACACTTGTTAAGAAAAAATAGTCAAAAAATATAAGGATAGGCCTTATATTTTTTATTTTATTGGTTTGACACAAACGATATGTTAATATATAATATCATGAGTAAAAAAATGTTAAGCTACTTTTTATTTAAAGGATTTAGTTAAATATTTATACAAAATATGATAAAATTATAATAGATGGAAGTGATAAGATGTTTAAGCAACTTAAAATATTAGATGAAAAGGATAAAAGACTAAGACAAATTAGTAAGGAAATAACTTTACCTTTGTCTAAACAAGATAAAGAAACTATTGATAAAATAATTAAACAATTGACGTACAGCCAAATTGAGGAATTATCTGAAAAATATGATTTAAGACCTGGCATGGGGCTTGCTTTCCCTCAACTTGGTATTCTTAAAAGGATTATTGTTGTTGTTTATGAATATGAAGAGGGAAAATTTGAAAATTATGTAGTTGTTAATCCCAAAATTATTAGTCATTCAGAAGAAAAGGTTGCATTAGAAACTGGTGAAGGATGTTTGAGTGTTAATCGTGAAGTTGATGGACATGTTCCTAGATATGCGAGAATTACTTTAACTGGCTATGATATTGATGGTAATAAGTTATCTTTAAGGTTAAGAGAAGAACTTGCTGTGGCTTTTCAACATGAGGTTGATCATTTGAATGGAATTTTATTCTTTGATAAGATTAATAAGAAAAAGCCTTTTTATTCTGAAAATGAAATAAGATTGATTTAGGAGGATTTATGAAAAGTAAGTATAAATATTTAATTTTAATTGCAATTACAATTATTGCGTCAATATTGATTTATAATTATATTGAATCTTCTACGCAAGTGGATGTTTATGATGATGTTTTAAACACTCAAAATGCAAAGGAAAATGAGATTTTAGCTAATACTAACTATTCTATTGATAATCCTAATGTTATTCTTAATCCTTATGATGTTTCTCCTTTGTCTGCTCTTGTTATTTTTCAAACTAAGGATTTGTCAACTGCGACTGTAACTATTAAGGGTAAAGATGACGATGAGGATATCGTTAATACTTTTTTACCTAGTAAGGAACACATTTTACCTATTTATGGGTTATATCCTGATTATGAAAATACTGTTATTGTTAGTTCCAGTGATGAAGAAAAGGTTTTAACTATTAAGACTGGCGCTTTACCTGATGATGTTAAAAATGGTACTAAAGTTAACGATGAAAATACTGGAACTGAATTTTATTTTACTACTTCTGAAAATGGAAAACCTACTGGTTATGATAAAAATGGGAATGTTAGATGGTATTTGACTAAAAATTACAAGTGGGAGTTTAATAGGCTTAGTAATGGTCATATTTTATTAGGAAATGATAATTTAATTAGTGAACCATATTATTCTATGGGACTTATTGAAATGGATATGCTTGGTAAAATATATTTTGAATATAATATACCTGGTGGTTATCATCATGATGTGTATGAACTTAATAATGGGAATTAACTCGAAGCTTCAAATAATTTTGAAGGTGGAACTATTGAGGATTATGTAATAGAAATTGA
>CAMYRF010000124.1 GCA_947296775.1 uncultured Mycoplasmatota bacterium | reverse complement strand
GAATGAGGTAGAGATTATGGAAAAATTTAATCGAACACTTCGAGGTTATGATCCAGATGAAGTAAACGCATTCTTAGATAAAGTAATTCCTAGGGTTGATCAAATGGTAAAAGAAATCGATAAAAAAAATGCAGAAATCGATAGTCTAAAAGCTCAAATAAGTGAAAATAGTAAACAAAAAGAAAAGTTACAACAATATGAAAGAATGGAAGACACTTTAAATAGAGCTATCATGATGGCCCAAAAAACATCTGATCAATTAAAAATCGCCGCACATCGTGAAAGCGAAATAGTTATTGACGATGCAAAAAGAAATGCAAATAGAATTGTCAATGAAGCTCTTATGCGTGCAGAAAAAATTGAAAGCGATTCAATGACTTTGAAGAGAAATGTTGATATATTTAAACGTCGTTTAAAAAATATTGTTGAATCTCAATTAGAAGTTATTGATGAGATTGATAAAATAGAAATTTAAAACAAACGATAGAGACGGTATATTATATAATTTTATAGAGAGTTAGCGCACTGGTGGAAGCTAATAAATTAGTAATATATAGATCACTCTTGATGTGTTTTTCTGAAAAAAAAGTAAGAAAAAACGGTAACGCGTTATAGTTGTAAGTGTATAAATTATTTATAAAATAAGGTGGTACCGCGGCATAGCTCGTCCTTAAATCATAGGATGAGTTTTTTATATATAAGGAGATGAAAATTATGGAACTAAAAGATACATTATTAATGCCACAAACAGAATTTAGTATGAGGGGAAATCTTCCAGAAAATGAAAAAATCCAAAGAGAAGCATGGAAAAAACAAGATCTATATAAAAAAATAAAAGAAAAAAATAAAGGTAATAAACCATTTGTATTACACGATGGACCACCATACGCTAATGGAAACATCCATTTAGGACACGCTTTCCAAAAAATATTAAAAGATTTTATTAACCGTTCAAAAATGATGGAAGGCTACTTTGTAGACTTCATTCCAGGATGGGATACACATGGACTTCCAATCGAACATGCAGTTACAAAAACAGGAATTAATCGTAAAGAACTAGGAGTAGCCGAATTTAGAAAACTTTGTGAAGAATACGCCCTAGAGCAAGTTGCAAAACAAAAAGACGACTTCATGAGATTAAACATCATAGCTGATTGGGAAAATCCATATATAACATTAAAAAAGGAATATGAAGCCAAACAAATAGAAGTATTCGCAAAAATGGCAAAAAAAGGTTTAATCTTTAATGGATTAAAACCAGTATATTGGTCACCAAGTAGTGAAACAGCTTTAGCAGAAGCTGAAATCGAATACAAAAATAGAAAAGACCCATCAATTTATGTAGCTTTTGAAATAACCGAAGGAAATGACTTTGTTAAAGAAGGAGACAAACTAATCATCTGGACAACAACACCATGGACCCTTCCAGGAAACACCGCAGTATGTGTAGGAGAAAATCTTGAATATTCAAGAGTAAAAGTTGGTGATGATTATTATATAGTAGCTTCAGAATTAACAAAATCATTAATGGAAGAATTTGAAATTGAAAAATCAAGAAAACTAAAAACATTCAAAGGAAAAGACTTAGTAGGTGTTATTTATAAGCATCCATTCATGGAAAGAACAAGCCCAGTAGTAATTGGACATCACGTCACATTAGATTCAGGAACAGGATTAGTTCATACCGCACCATCTTACGGTGAAGATGACTTCATCGTTGGAAAAAACAATGACCTACCAATGGTAAACGGAGTAGACGGTAAAGGTGTATTAACCGAAGAGTCAGGCATGTTCAAAGGATTATTCTTCGAAGACGCTAATAAAGAAATAACAAAATGGTTAGACGAAAACGGATGCCTAATCAAATTAAAATTCATCAAACACTCATACCCACATGATTGGAGAACAAAAGGACCAGTCATCTTCAGAGCAACAAAACAATGGTTCTGTAGTGTTGATAAAATCAGAGAAGACTTATTAAAAGAAATCGATGAAAAAATAAAATTCCACACACCTTGGGGAAAAACAAGAATCTACAACATGATCAAAGATAGAGGAGACTGGTGTATTTCAAGACAAAGAGCTTGGGGAGTACCAATTCCAATCTTCTATAACGAAGACGGAACAGAAATAGTAGATTATGATGTAATGATGCATGTATCAAAATTATTTAAAGAGCACGGTTCAAATATTTGGTTTGAAAAAGAGGCAAAAGATTTACTTCCAAAAGGTTATACCAATGAACATAGTCCAAACGGAAACTTCATAAAAGAAACAGATATTATGGATGTTTGGTTCGATTCAGGTTCGTCATTTGCTGGCGTACTTCAAGAAAGAGGAATGAATTTTCCTGCCGATATTTATCTAGAAGGATCTGACCAATATCGTGGTTGGTTTAACTCATCACTAATTTGTAGTATGGCATTCGAAGGAAAAAGTCCATATAAAGCATTACTTTCAACAGGATTTGTTTTAGATGGAAAAGGAAACAAAATGAGTAAAAGCCTAGGTAACGTCGTACAGCCATTAAAAGTTGTAGAAAAACATGGATCAGATATCCTAAGACTTTGGGCATCAAGCGTTGACTTTACAGAAGACGTAAGATTCAGTGATGAACTACTTACTCAAGTAAAAGAAAGCTATAGAAAAATCAGAAATACATATAGATTTATGTTAGGAAACCTATTTGATTTTGATCCTAAAAAAGATAAAGTTTCTTACGACAAAATGCCATATGCCGATAAACTAATGATGATAGAACTAAACGAATTAATCAAAAAAATAAGAAAAAGTTATGATGAATATGATTTCGATGAAATCTACAAATTAGTAAATAACTATATTTCATCATTATCAAACTTCTATTTAGACTTCACAAAAGATATTCTATATATCAATAAAGCTAATAGCCTAGAAAGAAGAAGTGTTCAAACAGTTTTATATGAAAATCTTTACGCACTTATTAGATTAATGGCCCCAATACTTCCATATACAAGTGAAGAAGTATATAAATTACTTCCAGGCAAAAAAGAAGATTCAGTACATTTAGAAAACTTCCCAGAAGTTATCATGTATAAAGATAAAGAAGAAATTTTAGAATTATGGAATGTATTCTTCAGTATCAAAAATGATGTATATAAAGCACTAGAAGAAGCTCGTAATGAAAAAATAATCGGTAAATCACTAGAAGCAAAAGTATACTTAAACTTAAGAGATGAAGATAAAGAAACATTAAAACCAATTCTAGATAATTTAAAACAACTACTAATTGTATCAGAAGTAATAATCACACCAAACGAACTAAAAAAATACGATTACTGTGGAGTAGATGTTCAAAAAATGAACGGAAAAAGATGTGAAAGATGTTGGAACTATTTTGATGAAAGATTTATCATCGACGACATTTGTCCAAGATGTCATGAAGTATTAAATGAAGACTAGTACAAACTAGTCTTTTTGTATACTATCGTATATCTATCAAAAAAATTACCTTGTTTTTTTTTTTTTTTTTTTTGTTTTTGTTTTTTTTTTTTTAAATAAAAGGAAATCTAATTTGGCCAAACGAATAAAAATAATTTATAAAAAAATTT
>CAMYRF010000123.1 GCA_947296775.1 uncultured Mycoplasmatota bacterium | reverse complement strand
TTCCCAACTAAACAATTTGTTTGTTAACGCTTATTATTTACTTAGTACTCACAAAGAGGATGAAAAAATCATAAAAGCTCATAAAGAGTTTGGTGTACCAAGTTCTTCGGTTTTTCTTTCAAATATAGTTACTACTTATATCGCATCTATTATTGAAAACTATTTTCGTGATACATATGTTGCATTGTTAACAAATTCAGAAAAGAAAGAGAAAATATTCCTGGATGCAAGAATAAATAATAACGATCTTGTCGACATTTCTGAAAATAAGATTAGCATAGAAATGGCTGTAGCACTGTCAAAATCATTTCAAAATATAAATAAAATAAACGCATATTTTCAAGCAATAGATAAAAATATTGATATAAAGGGTGTTTTATCTAAACCATATCACAGACGCAGTGAGACTCTGTATATGACATTAAACAGAATACTTGAGAATAGACATTCCTTAGTACATCGGCTTATTATTAACGACTCATACTATAAAGAAGATATTAAAAAAGATATAAAGAGCGTACAAGTCGCCTTAGATAAAGTCTATCATAAAATATGTGATTTATATCATTGGGAATATGTTAACACTTTTTAAACGAGATTTTACAATTGGCAGACACATAACATTAGTAATTTTCAATTTGGTGATTATAGCTAAATTGAAGTGTGATGATTTGTACAATACGAACTACAAAATCGTCATCTTATGTTATGCGTCTGCCAACTTTATTTTTGCTCAAAAACAAGAAAAAGCCCGATTTAATCGGACTTTTCAGGGTGGTGCGGGCGACAGGACTTGAACCTGCACATCGGTTGACACTAGAACCTAATGGTAACGACACCTTGGTGAAAAAATAATTTATTAATTCTTCGGGAACGGTATGGCATCATATTTCCCCCTGAAATATTCAGATATTATTTTTTTATCAAAACGGTCATCAAATTCATCAAGTGATCTAATAGTTGAAAACCCATTCTCATCTTTGTTTATAAAATTTATTTCATCTTTTCTAAGTAACTTCAAATCCATAAGCTGAGATTCATGCGTTGTTACAATCAATTGAATTTTTCTTTCTTTTGCTAATTCCAAAAATTCCTCGACAAATTTAATTGTTAGAAGAGGATGAAACATGCGATTTATTTCATCAATAATATATACTTTGTTATCATCATTGTTAAGCAAGATTTCTATTATATCTAGTAATCTAACCGTACCATCTGATTCATCTTCTAGTGAAAACTTTGCATTAGAGTATTTATGTTTAAATTCCAGAGTTTTGTATTTAAACATACCTTCTTCGTTTAGACTAACAATAAACATGCTGTTTTCAGGTGATCTAATTAACACAGCTGGTTTATGAGATTTTTCTCCTTCTTTGTTATTGTGCTTTTGTTCTGAAAGCATGTTATGAATATCTTTAATTATCTCTTTTGGTAAAGTTGAATTTACCTTTTCTGGCGCAATATTAGAAACAGTAATTTTTTCAATTCCAGTTGAAAAATGATTAAGCTTTTCAGCAATTACATCAAGGTTGTTGCTGTCAATCATCCAAGAATAATTTGTTATAGGTCTTTCGGGAAATGTTACTGTTAATTTAAAACGTATCCAATTATAAACATCTTTAAATACTGTGATTTTACTGGGCGTTGCGTATAAATTATCTTTATTTTGATTCATTAATTTTAAAAACAAAATTGAATCATCACTTTTTATGTCATCGGCATAAATATTTATGCGCTCCTTTAATGTATTTGTTTTTATATATGAACCTAAAGTGAATTTTTTATCGAGTATATTTCTAGAAAACACATAGTTTTTTTGTTCACTTTTAGTTTCTTCGTATAACCACTCTTTTTGTAATGAACTGTTGTTCAATATAACTTCAAATCCATAAACAAAAGTTTTTTTATTTGTTTCAATCTTAATTTCAAAAAAACTTGCTTTATCTTTGTTTTCTTCAACTAATTTGCAATAGTGCGGGTAGGAACCACTTTCAAAACCACTAAATACAATATCTTTAAAAAAAGAAAATGCATAAACTAGATTGGATTTACCGGAAGCATTGGCTCCATAAATTGACATAAATTTTAAAAGTTTATATTTGCCATCTTTATATAACCTTTCTGAAAAATTACGTACTTTCCCCGCTTCCATGCTAAAGGTTTGAATTTCATTAAAAGATAGAAAATTACCAACTCTAAATTGGAGCAACATAAACTCACCTCTCGAATTATTATAACTAAACCAACAGAAAATATCAAGAATTATTAAAGATTTGTCACTTTTAAAAGGCGCATTTCGCAATATTAAGCGAACTAATATCAAATTAAAGAGAAATTTTCACTTTAACTCCCTTGACAATTTATGATATGTGGCTTATACTTGTTTTAGCACTTAACGATATCGAGTGCCAATATGCATCCGGAGGCATATTGTCTATAGAAAGGAGATAGTCAATCATGGCCAAAACCAAGAGTAGCAAGACTGGTAAACAGGATAAAAAAACTGTCCCAGTCAAGCCCTATAAAAGGTCTGATGGAACAACAGTTAAGGGGCACAGACGTTCAACCCCTAACTAAAATTTTCATAAGAAAGAATCAAAGTTAATGATGAACCTATGTACTCCTATTGTAGAACAACTTTATGATACCACATTATCTTTGTAACTTCAACCGACAAGTTTGTAACAATTTATAGGTTATTGTTACAAACTTAAAAAGGAGTCATATGATAACAGATACAGAAAAATTAATACTTTTTAATCAGTACGAGATTCTAAAATTTCTAAATCCAGATGAAACTGATTTCTACGAGCAGAATCAAAAAGTGCTTGAATACGGAAGTGAAAGTGATATTGAAGAATTGTCATCTTTTTTGATTGGAACATCAGAAGAAGTTAAAAAAGAAACTTTTGATATTTTACAAATGTTTCGAGATTTAGAAGATACGTATGAAAAATTCTTTAATTCAACTTCTGAATATAAGTATAGTGCGAAATTTAGGGGATTTGATGGAAATGAAGAACCAGAATATTATTGTTATTGCAAACATTTGATAATTGATGAAGATAGATATTCAGAATTTAAAGGCAGAGAACTAAATAGTCATTTTCCAGTGATAAACAGATATCGAAAAATGTTGAATTGTTACAATATCACAAATGAAAAACGAATCGGCAATTTCTATGAAAATCCAATGACTTTAAAAGAATTTGAATACATAATTCAAGGAGAAAGTACTGAAGAGCAGTAACGAATGTCATTTCTTGAAACTGCTATTAGTACCTTAATAATAGCAGTTTCAGAAATGTAGTTATGTCCTGCAAATATATGCTATGGATTGTACTGGTTAAAAAAGACGATTATTAGAGTATGAAGCAACTAATTAATAAAATGTTACGGGAGGTATTATAAAATGATAATACGCAAAAATAGAATAAGAAGTGAAAGTTACCTTAATGAGTTTAAGAAGGGTTCAAATCTTACAATTAAAGTTAATAATGTATTGAACAGTCAAACTAAAATAGAAAAATTTGGATTTAAGCTTGATGATGTGGATGGCACAACTATCTTGCCTTCTGTATTCAATTCATATTCAAGAAAAAATGCAGAACAGTTCTAT
>CAMYRF010000122.1 GCA_947296775.1 uncultured Mycoplasmatota bacterium | reverse complement strand
AAAATATTAAGGAAGGTATGATTATTGTTAAGAGTAATTCTGCTGACGATGATAATCCTGAAATTATGAAAGCTCAAGAACTTGAACTTTCTATTTATACTTATCAGGAAATGGTAGCTAAGTTAGTTAAGATGTTTAGAACGATTACGGTAGCTGGTTGTCATGGAAAAACTTCGACTACTTCGTGCCTAGCGCATGTTCTTAACAATTTAGTTGGATGTAATTACTTAATTGGTGATGGTACTGGTCATGCTTCTAAGGAAAATAAGTTTTTTGTACTTGAAGCTTGCGAATATAAAAGACATTTTTTAGAGTATCATCCATATTATGCAATTATTACAAACATTGATTATGATCATGTTGATTATTTTAAAGATATTGATGATGTAATTGATGCTTATAGACAATATGCGGATAATGCTGAAAAAATAGTAATTGCTTGCGGTGATGATAGATATACCCATAGTTTAGATGTTAATAAGCCAATATTTTATTATGGTTTAGATGATGATAATGATATAATTGCGAAAGATGTTAATTATACCGATCATGGTATTAGTTTTGATGTTTTTGTAGAAGAAAATTATTATGGACATTTTGATTTGCCTATTTTTGGTAAGCATCAACTTTTAAATACTTTAGCGGTTATTGGTGTTTGTTACTATGAAAGGCTTGAAGCTAAAGAAGTTGTTAAGCAATTAAAAACTTACAAAGGGGCAAAAAGAAGATTTTCAGAAACTAATGTTTTAGATAATGTAGTTATTGATGACTATGGTCATCATCCAACTGAAATGAAAGCAACTTTAAAGGCTGCCGCCCAAAAATACGAAGATAAAGATATTGTGATTGTTTTTCAACCACATACATTTAGCCGTACTTTAGAGTTTAAAGATGATTATATTCAAATTTTAAGTTCTGTTTCAAAATCGTTTGTGATGGATATTTATGGTGCTAGAGAAACTGAAGGGGAAATTTCTGCTGAAGATTTAATTAAAGAAATACCTAATTGTGAGTATATTGGAATAGATGAATATGATAAATTAATGGATATTGAAAATTCTGTTATATTATTCTTTAGTCCAAATGATATTTCTAAATTAGAAAATGATTATATTAAAAATAAATTAGAGTCTACTGAGAAGTAGGCTCTTTTTTGTACATTAATGTATAATTGTGGGAAATAATAATAAAAATAATCTTGCCGAATGAATAAAAATAATTTATAATGAAAGTATAATACTTGATAATAGATATTATAAAAATATAGGAAGGGAGTAAAGAAATGAACCAAACTAAAAAAAGAAATATTATTATAGGAGCATTATGCGCAGTAGTACTATTAATGGTAGTAGGATATGCAGCATTTGCAACACAATTAAATATTAATGGTACGGCAGGAATAAGTTCAAACTGGAAAATATTAATAACTAATATTGAAACTAAAAATATAGTAGGAGGAGCGAGTAATGCTAAAGAGCCAACAGGAATAGGTTCTTTAACAGCAACTTTTAATACTAATTTAATAAGTCCAGGAGATAGTATAGAATATGATATAACAGTAACAAACCAAGGAAGCTTGGATGCGAGATTAGATAAGATTACTAAAACAGAATCAAATAACCCAGCTATTACATTTACTACATCAGGGCTAACTGAAGGAACAATACTTGCTGTAGGACAAAGTCAAGTTTTAACAGTAAAGGTAGAATATGATAATAGTGTAACAAGCCAACCAGAAAGTACAGATGCAACATTAAATATAACATTAGATTATGTTCAAAATGATGGTACAGTAGTACCAACAAATAATGTAGTATACAGACATACAACAGATAGAATGAACATAGGAGATAGTATAGAAGGAATAGAAACTGTTGCAGATTATACAACACTAGGAAAAACATATTTCTTAAAACATAATGTAATAGATGGAGTAATAGAATCGAGTGAAGTCTGCTTTGTAAAAGATGGATTACATTGTTTGGTAGGTGGAGATAGTGGAGCAGCATATGAAACAAATAAAGCATTATTACTAAGTGTATTTGGTGAATCGGCATGTCGCGTCAATGATTCCTACTTTGCTTGCAATGATGATTTGTTAGAGGCGTTTACGTTTGTTAACGGCAGTGTGTTTGTAGGTGCTTTCTCTATCAGTTGTAATGTAGATAACGGTGGCAGCGCTTACTGTATGGAGTGATATGCTAGTTAGGTTTCCTTAGTGATATCTAGAAATCTAGAATATAATATTTACAAGTCAGTTTAACTGACTTTTTCTTATACATAAAAAAAGAAACTTGATAGTTTCTTATATTTTACGGTATAAACCAATTGCTTTTCCTAATATGAATACGTTATTTAAAATAATTGGATCCATTGTGTCGTTTTCAGGTTGTAATCTAAAATGATCTTTTTCTTTGTAATATGTTTTTAATGTTACTTCATTATCATCTGTCATGGCTACAATAATTTCTCCATTACGAGCTGTATTACGCCTTTCGACGATAACTACATCACCGTCTAATATTCCGGCATTAATCATACTTGTTCCACTTACTTTTAATGTAAATACTTCTTTACCTTTTGGAAGTAAGTATGATGGCAAACTGAAAAATTCATCTGGTGTTTCGATAGCTTCAATTGGAGATCCAGCAGTTATTTTTCCTAATAATGGTACTTCAATAACTTTTTCGTTTTCTGGAATGTATTCATTTTCTACTAATAATTCAATGGCTCTATTTTTGGAATTATCTTTTCTGATAATTCCTTTTTTTTCTAGATTTTTTAAATGGGCATGAATTGTTGCTGGTGAATTAATTCCTAATGCTGAACCAATTTCTCTAACTGTCGGTGGGTAACCATGTGATACTATATATGATTTTACAAAATCAAGAACATCTTTTTGACGATTTGTTAAATTTTCCATAAATATCCTCCTTTATCCTCTGTACACATATTAACATATTTCAAATAAAAAGTCAAACATTTGTTTGAAAAAGCATTGACACGAAACTTTGTTCGTGATAAAGTGTAATTAGTGAAGGGGAGGGAATAATATGGAAATGTTAAAAAATAAAGTTACAATCGGACTTATTGTTATGTTGCTTGGAGTATCTTATATTGGAGGTATGGATAATAACCATTTTGAGGAAAATGGCGAAAAAACTGTTACTGTTAATGCTTAAGTTATGTTTTAATTTGTCTTTAAGTTTGTTATAATATTTATGAGGGATAGATATGAATAAAACAGTAGAAAATTTAAAGTCATTAGGAATTGATATGATTGATAAGGCTGGTAGTGGTCATCCTGGGATTGTATTATCAGCTGCACCTATTTTATATACGCTTTATGCGAATTATATGCATGTAAATCCAGAGGATCCTAATTGGATTAATAGGGATAGATTTGTTTTATCGGCTGGTCATGGTTCAGCACTTTTATATTCTATTTTATATATGCTTGGTTTTATTACTTTAGGGGATTTAAAAGATTTTAGAAAAATTGGTTCAGTAACGCCTGGACATCCTGAACTCGGTGTTACACCTGGTGTTGATATTAGTACAGGGCCGCTTGGTCAGGGTATTGCTTCAGCAGTGGGGATGAGTATTGGTTCTAAGCGTTTAAAAGAAAAATTTAAGGATCAGGGTTTGATTGATTATTATGT
>CAMYRF010000121.1 GCA_947296775.1 uncultured Mycoplasmatota bacterium | reverse complement strand
AAAAAGAAGGAACCTCAGGAACTCCAAGTACAGAAACAGCAGCAGATAAATTAATTGCAACAGAAGTAACTTCAGGCGATGGATTATATGCAGACGAATATGAAACAGGAAGATATATTTATAAAGGAGCCAATCCAAATAATTATATAACATTTAATGATGAAACATGGCGAATACTTTCAGTAGAGAGTGATGGGAGTTTAAAAATAATGAAAGCGACAAGCATAGGGAATAGAGCATTTGATACAACGGGAGGAACATATGGCTCAAATAGTTGGGCACGTCCTGCTGATTTAAATACATACTTAAATAATGATTACTATAATAGTCTAAGTAGTGAAGCAAGGAATTTAATCCAAACTCATACATGGAGTATAGGTTCAGTCACATCTAATAATAGTGATTTAGCCGCTCAAATTCAATCAGAAAATGGAACTACATGGACAGGAAATATAGGATTAATGACAGTAAGTGAATTTTTAAGAGCAAACACAAATACAAGTCAGTGTGGCAGTTATAGTTTAAATACTACTAATAGAGATACATGTAAAACAACAAACTATATAGTACCAACAACAGGAAATTTATGGACTGTTTCGCCTGACGCGAGTAACTCGAACAACGTGCTTAATGTGCTCAGTTTCGGCTACGTGCGCAGCAACACCGCGTACTACGCCACCATCATCGGCGTCTTACCAGCCCTCTATCTAACATCTGATATCCACTTGGACGGAGAAGGAACAAGTACAAATCCATATACAATAAATTAATAATAAACAAAAAAGGCTTAATCAAAAAGCCTTTTTAAATGCATCAATTAACTTACTAATATCATTATAGAACGAATAAATAACCGCTTCTTTAAGTTCAGTATCATTCACATTATCAAAAGAAAAATCAAAACCTAAATTTTTAACAAATTCTTCTAAAAATTTTCTAACTACAACTTCATTTCCATCCCTAAAAGGCGCAATTACACTAAACTCGCTGTAATAATAAGCTAAAAATTCACATAACTCATCTATTGAACCAATTTTAATACCTTTTAAAGTGCTAAATAAATCAGTAAGACAAAGGTCAACAACTGCTGCCTTACAAAGTAAAATTCCATCCATTACAATATTTTCATCACGAATCTTACCTGCAAAATCATATAAATCAGAAAATAAATACTTATGTAAATTCATAAAATCAGAAAGTTCAAAACCATCCAAACTTACTTTCAACATCTTACTATTAACAATTTCATTTTCCTTTAAATCAAGTAAAGAAGAATCCTTAATATCAAACTTATTTTTTAAAACACCATTAGAATAAGTCCATAAAGAATCTGCAGTAAAAGGTCTGTTCATATAAATCACCACTTACTATTATAAAATAAAAAATATAATTTGTCCCTAGTTTTTAAAGAAAAATAATCACATATAATTATTTAGAGGTGTGATGTAATGAAAAATTTTCTAAAAAAACTATTTAAAGACTTCTATATCTTAACAGCTTCATATTCAAATAATGTATTTCCAGACCCACTATCAAAAGAAGAAGAGGAGTTATACATTGAAAAAGCCAATTTAGGAGATAAAGAAGCAAGAAGTAAACTTATTGAACACAACCTAAGATTAGTTGCCCATATCGTAAAAAAATATGATCATAGAAAAGAAGATGTAGACGATTTAATAAGTATAGGAACTATTGGACTAATAAAAGGCGTAGATAGTTACTCATTCAAACACAAAACAAGACTAACAACCTACTGCGCAAGATGTATTGAAAACGAAATACTAATGCATTTTAGAAGCGACAAAAAAAATAACAAAAACATTAGTATTGATGATAGTATAGGATTTGATAAAGAAGGAAATGTAATAACATTTTTAGATATACTAAAAACCCCAAATCCAGATTTCGCATTAGATATACATAAACAAGATAGTTTAAAACTACTAAAAGAATACTTTACAGTCCTAACAGACAGAGAAAAAGAAATAATAATAAAAAGATACGGTTTAGATGGAAACGATGAAATAACCCAAAAAGAAATAGCCAAAGAATTTGGTATATCTAGAAGTTACGTATCTAGAATAGAAAAAAGAGCTTTAACAAAAATATTAAGAGAATTTATCAAAAATAATAAACAATAAACAAAGATTAGTTCATCTAGTCTTTTTATCTGAAATCATGTATAATAAAAATATAAGGAATGATATTATGACAAAATTTATATTAGAATCAAAGCCAAAAATATTAGAAAATATTAATTATCCAAAAATAGAAGAAATTGAAGAAAAACTAATGTATAACTTACCATTAAATCAAGATGAACTAAACACATTTTTAGATTATCTAATTTATATAACAAGAATAAAAATAGATGATGATTTTGAAAACGCAAGTTATAAAAATAAATGTAATACCGCGCAGTGTATGATTCATTATTATCTAGAAAAACTAAATATAACACATTATTTAAATCGTTCATTTAACTGTATCACAGAAGGAATCTCAGATCATAGCTTTGTATCCGCACTATTTAATATAGAAGGCGAGCTAATCCCATATATTATAGATCCAACATATAGACAATTTTTTGAAGAAGACAGATGCATGAAAACACCATTAACCCCAGGCAACTTTATTTTAGAAGATGATAAAGAAACTATAGTAACATTCTTAAAAAACGGATATATGATTATGAGTGAAGAAAATACCGCAATATATGGTAATAGTTTATATTTTACAAAAGCCTCATTACCAAAACCACCAATTCCAATGAACGGAAAAACATATATAAAAGTATTTTTAAAAGATAGCGCACCCATTACAAAAACAAAAGAAGAATTAATAAATCAAAATCTATATATTGAACCATTAAATAATAGTGAAAACATAGTTACAAAAGGAAAAACAAAATAATTTAAAAAAACACTTTCAAAAGAAAGTGTTTTTAAAGTGGATTAATATGATTAATAATATAAAGAAGCATCCCAGAACCCATAGCCGCAGTAATAAAACCTAAAACCGCACAGTTTACAAAAGCATGTTCTAAATGATGATCATTTGCAGTAGACATAGGTAAGTGCCACCATTTTCTTTTTTTGGTTTCCTTTTTTCTAGCTTCTGGTTCTAAAAGCTCTTCAAGTTCATAATCAAGTTTAAAAGTATCTATTTCTAAAGTCTTTTCAAGCTCATCTTCAAAAATCTCAGAAATTTCATTTTCACTATCAGAGATAGTTATAGGTTTAACATCATTAATTTGTTCAAGGACATCTTTTTCAAACTTAATAGTATCTTCTAAATTATAAGTGCTAGAAGGAATCAGCTCATTATACAAACTATCATCGTTTTCAATATCATCAAGTTCATCAAAAGAAGAAATATTTTCCTCATCTTCCAAACCATATCTTTTTTTCAAATTATCGAAGTCATAGTTCATATTTTGGCCTCCTATTGTTAATTAAATTATACTACATAAAATATATTTTTTCAAATGAAATATCAAAACATGTCATAATTTTACAAATATAATAAAATTATAAATTGGTGTTTTCAAAAGCTAAACAAAATAAATTATACCCAAGAAAAAGATTACTTTGTTTTTTTGTATAAGTACAAATCAATTTGTTAACAAAAAGTTAAGCACCATTTTTTTGTAGAAATTTGTTGGAAAATATTGCCTTTTAGGGGGGGGGGGGGTTTTAATTGACCTTGTGTAAAAATTGTAAAAAGTAATTTGTTGCAAAATGATAAACGATATTTTATAAT
>CAMYRF010000120.1 GCA_947296775.1 uncultured Mycoplasmatota bacterium | reverse complement strand
TATCGGAACAATTGTGCCTTTAATACTTATAGGGTTAATTATTTATACAATGATAGAGAATACTAAATGCTCTAAAATATATGACAGTATTAAATCGGCTACTTTGGAATATATGAAAGACAATGATCAAATACCTGAGTATGCAGGTGATAGTACGACGATTAATGTTGATAAATTGTATTCTGGAAAATATTTAAGTAGTGCTAATACAGATAATATTGTTTGTTCTGGTAAAGTAAAAGCTACTAAGTATAAAAGTGAAATAGTTTATACTTTGGATATTAATAATTGTAATTCTTGTTCTACGAATAAACGTTATGGTTCTTGGAGTGAGGAAGTTAGTTATTTTCCGTCTGGTAAGACTATTGTAGATGTAATTCCTTATTATAATTATTATGAAAGAGAGGTATTAACTACTGATTGGTCTAGAAAATATGAGGCGGAGGAAATTGGGAATAAAAAATCTAAATATGGTGTAAAAATGCCAATAGAGGAAGATGATACTGGATTGCCTCAAATCCCTACTGAAGGAGAAATTGTGGAAGTTCAAACATTAGAAACTCCAATGTATCGTTATAAAGATAAACAATGGATGTGGTATGACATTGTTGGAAATTATTCTGAATTTTCTTCTGAGCAACCTGCTGGTTTTGCAAATAAGGATGAAAATACTAGAATAAGTTCTAATTGGTCTGAATATTCTCTTGATTATCCTGAAGAAAAAGATTATCGACAAATAAAGCAAGTCACAGGATATAAGTATTATTATGAAAAAGATGGAAAAAAAGTTTATGCTAACAATGGTAAATACACCGCTGCTGAAGATGTAGATGAAACTAAATATGATAAACGTGATAGTGATACTAGCACTCTATATACTTATAGTGATACAATGTGGCGTTGGTATAATGGTCAGCAAAGAAAGTATTCATCATATTATTCAACTTCACCACATGGTTATACATTTAGAGATGATGATACTATGACTGAAACTAGTTATAGTGGTTGGGATGAAGATTCTAATGCAGATGCTACTAATAGCGGATATAGAACTGAAGAAACTAAGATTTTAACCCAATATCGTTATATTTATGAAATTTTATCTTTACCTGTTTTAGATAAACCTGTAACTAGAGATAAATTTATAAAGTTGGTTGATATGGAGCCTGCTGAATTTGCAAGTTTAGATGAATATAAATTAGATGTTACTTATAAATTTAAGTATAGAAAAAGATGATTTTAAAAATCATCTTTTATAATGGAAAATCACGAACATCGGCATTAAAATAATTGTCATTTCTATTTATTTCATAAATTGTTTTAATTGTGTCTAAAATCATATCTTGATGTTTATTAGTCATTAGTATATCCGATAATGATAAAACTCCTGTTATTTCCCTATGGTTAGTAATAACCAGTCTTTTTATTTTATGTGTTTTCATTAATTTTAAGGCCTTAGTTATATCTTCATTTTCGTCGATTGTTATGACATTTTTTGTAGCATAACTTTTTATTTGTGATAATTCATTTGCCATATCACATACAAGGTCTCTGTCGGTTACAACTCCATAGAGTTCATCGTTATTCATAATGAGTATAAATCCAACATCCCACGCATTCATTAAATTTGAAACAAACAATATATTATCATCAGGAGAACATGTGATTAGTTTTTTAGACATAATATCTTTTATTTTCATACTATCACCTTTTATATTTTGGACTGATTTTAACTTTATATTCATATAAAATAGTATGAGAAGAATTAAGCTTAAAAGAAAAATTCGTTTTAAGGGTATTAATAGATTTGGTCTATTTATTTTTAGCTTGGTTTTAATTATTGCAGGAATTATTTTGTGTTTTCGTTTTATAAATGTTAAGGCTTCACCTGTAATTATGGATTATGCAGAAATGGAAGCTAGGAAGTTATCGAGTATTGTTATTAATAAGGCTATTTCTAAACATATAACTGAAAAAGTAAATGGGGAGGATTTATTTGAAATTACTAAGGATAGTAATGGTGAGATTAGGGCGATTGATTTTAATACTACTTTAATTAATAAATTTTTGACGGAAACTACTAATAGCGTTCAAATGAACCTTAGAAATATTGAAAAGGGTGATATCGATGCCGTTGAGTTTTCTGATAGTGTATTAGTGGACTATGATAAAGAAGATTTGGAAAAGGGAATTGTATTTCAAATAAGTAGTGGAGCTTTATTTGGTAATCCAGTGATTGCTAATATAGGGCCTAAAATACCTGTTAAACTTAGTTTGGTTGGTGATGCCACTAGTAGTGTTAGTGCTGAAGTAAAGGACTATGGTATTAATAGTGCCCTTATATCGGTTTATGTTAATTTGAAAATTTCAGAGCAAATTATTTTACCTTTTTTTAAGGATGTTATTGAGATTGAAACCAAGGCGCCAGTTGCTTTAAAGGTGGTTACTGGAACGGTTCCAAAATATTATTCTAATGGCTTAAACCAAGATAGCCCCTCTATTGTAGTTCCTACTGAAGAAAATGAGTAATTTTTAATGAAATGTGTTATAATATGGGTGGTGGTAATATGAAAAAGCATGTTATAAATGATAAAGAATATGAACTTATTAAAGATTATCGTGATGGCTTTGATTTAACAGAAGTTAGCGAAAAACTTACTGATTATTTTGATGGTTATGATTATATTTTGGGTGATTGGGCTTATGGCAAGCTTAGGTTAAAAGGTTTTTGCGATAGAGAAAATGAATTGTTTAGAGATATTAATGATTATGAAATGATTGATGATTATATAAAAGATAATTGTGCTTATAATTGTAAATATTTTATTTTAAAAAAATTAAGTGATTAGTAATTGTTGTAATAATTTTATAAAAGTGGTATGTTTTAATTAGTATTCCTCATAAAAAAGGGAACTTTGTAACTTATCAATGTCTACCTGTTGTTTTGGCAAACACTAAGCTAATGTTTGGTGTCTTTTTTTGACCTAACTTCCTGAAGGCTTTTGGGTCTTCTGAACTAAATTCCTTTAGGAAACAGCATCAGTAAAATTATGCTTCTAAAGGGCAAAACGGTTAAAAAACTTTTTTGTCATTTTTGTATGGCTTTTATATGCATATTTAGGAAATTTGTATACTTTTCTAATACAAAAAAGGGAATTTTGTATTATGGGAATTTTATGAAAAGGTGGTTATGTGGTAGCCAAAATATATTAAAAATGTTATAATGAATAAAGATAGGAGGCCTTTAAAATGGAACTTAAAGATTTATCTACAATTTATGATGATTACAATGTTAGAATAAATGATTTATGGGGGTCTCTTTGACTCTGAATCTAAGCAAAAAAGAATTGATGAATTAGAGATAATTATGAAAGACGATAATTTTTGGAACGATAAAAAGAAAAGTGAAGAAGTTATCGGTGAATATAATTATTTGAAAAAATTATTAGAAGAAACTAGTGCTTTGAAAGAAGATATAGATTTTCATTTTGATAATTTGAATTCTGATAATCCAGGAATTGATGTTATTAAATTTGCGGAGGAAGAATATGAAAAATTTGGAAACAGATTAGAAGAACTTGAACTTAAGATTTTACTTAATGGTGAATATGATAAGAATGATGCCGTGTTAGAAATACATTCTGGTGCAGGCGGAACTGAGGCCTGTGACTGGGCTAATATGCTATATCGAAATTAATCGTACTCGTTACGTGTACATGTCTTTCGGAGCCGTGTTATAGAAAAAAAAATAGGGGGGGGAGTGGGGTGTGATTGTG
>CAMYRF010000119.1 GCA_947296775.1 uncultured Mycoplasmatota bacterium | reverse complement strand
TTGCGAATGCTGCATACCCTACTGCCATAACAAATACAATTGCAAGTAATCCTCCGATTAATAAGTTTTTATGTTTTGTTTCCATATCTCCATATCCTTTCCTATATTTTTGGCAAGCCTAAGCAACAACCAATCGCACGCTCTCTTACCATTACATTTATAATAGCATATTTATTTTTTTTTGACAATATTTTAATAATAATTTTACGCAAAAAAACTCAAACCAATGATTTGAGTTTAAACATTATTCAGCAGATGTAGTATCTTGAACATAGCTTAATTGCATATCTAAAGTACTTGTTTTATCTGCATCAGTTGGTTGTGAAGTTACAGTATCTTTGTATGTAACAGTAACTGTAAATGTTGTAGTTGCACCTGCTGCTAAAGTATCGTTTGTTTGAATTCCTGAATAGCTATAAGCAATTGCATTACTCTCAGTTTGTTCAAAACTGATTTCACTTAATTTAGCTGGTAAAGTTCCACCATTTTCAACTTCAACAGTATAAGTTAAAGAATCACCTGGAGCAACTAAATCAGTTTCGAATGTAGCTGATAATTTATCAGTTCCTACAGTAGCAGATTTGTTTGATGCAGTTCCCACTGGAGTTCCAGCAGTAATGCTTTTAATATGTACATCCCATTTAGATGTAATATTAGCTGTACCATTAATATTTAATTGAGTTGCGAATGCTGCATACCCTACTGCCATAACAAATACAATTGCAAGTAATCCTCCAATTAACGCATTTTTATTTTTTGTTTCCATATTTCCATATCCTTTCCATTATTTTGTAGTACTATCATACTATCTGCATTTAATATAACATAAACTAAAAAATAGTTCAATATTAAAAAATAAATTTTTACACAAAAAAAGCAATAATAAAATCGCTTTTTTAATTACATAACCTTAGGGACACTTATTCCAAGTAAACCTAATAATGTTTCAAGAATATAATTATTAAAGTTTAAAACCAACATTATATCATTCTTTTTAATACCCTCAAGTTCAGCCACTCTATTATTTTGATAAAAATTATTAGCGGCCACTGATAATTCATATAAATAATCAGCTATATAATGAGGTCTTCTTTCTTTAGAAGCCTGATCAATCACGCTACTAACTTCAAGCATTTTAAGCCTTAAAGCTCTATCTGTTTCACTGTAAATTTCATCAGAAATAATTCCTTCACTATCAGAAATAATTTTATTAATCCTTAAATAAGTATATAAGATATATGGACCAGTCTTTCCAGAAACACCACTAAATTTCTTAATGTCAAAAATATAGTTACGTTCTAAATTGTTTTGTAAATCAGCAAATTTAATAATTGCATTTACGATTTTATCTACATCTTCTGCATCCATATTTTTATTTTCTTCTCTTAAGTTAATAAATTCTTCTTTAACCTGTTTAATTAAATCCTCAAGTTTTAAAGCTCCACCACTACGAGTTTTAAATGGCTTATTATCAGTACCATTAACAGTACCAAATCCATGATGTTCTAATACACCATTATAGATATTACTCTTATTAGCGGCTCTAAATACTTGTACAAAATACATACTTTGTCTTCCATCAACAACATAAATAATTTCATCAGGTTTAAAATCTTTAACTCTTTGCCAAATAGTACCTAAATCAGAAGTCGCATACAAATAAGCTCCATCCCTTTTTTGAATCATACAAGGTGGAAGTTCAACCTTATCTCCTTCTTCTTTTACATCAATGATTTTAGCACCATCATCCTCTATAATAACACCTTGTTCTTCTAAATAAGGCATCATCTCATCAAATTGTTTATAAGCGTGACTTTCGCCATACCACAAATCAAAATGAACATCTAAATAATCATAAATTCGCTTAATATCACTTACAGATAAATCCCAAATTTTTTGCCATAAAACTTTATATTTAGGATCACCATCTTGTAAGTCTTTAGTAATTTGTAAACACTTAGCTCTTACTTCTTCATCTTCTTTACATAAGGCACTCATTTTTGGATAAGTAACATTTAAATAATCTAAATCAATCACAACATCTTCAGGATTCGTATCAGGAAAATCAGTTAAGATTCCATAAATAACTTGTCCCATTTGTGTTCCAATATCACCTAAATGTACATCGCCAATAGTTTTATTACCTTTATATTTCAAAATATTATTAATAGCTTGTCCAATAACAGCCGCTCTTAAATGACCTACATGTAAAGGTTTTGCAACATTAGGTCCGCCATAATCCACAACAATCATTTTATCCTCTTTAGTAGAGCCCAATATTTCCTTATTCATTAATTGTCTTAATTGTTCATTAATATATTTATCACTAACAGTAATATTAATAAATCCAGGTCCAGCTACACTTACCTCTTTAAAATAATTATCAAAATTAGGCTCAGATTTAATTTTTTCCACAACTTCAGAAGCAATCATATTAGGAGCTTTATGATATTCCTTAGCTAATTTAAACGCGTCATCGCATTGAAAATCAGCACCTTTATTTGATTTAACAATCTTAGGATTAACATCATAGCCTAATTCTTTAAATACTTTTCCAAATAATCCTTCCATACTTTCCCTCCTTAATTAAAAAAAGCCCACGAATATAAGGACGAATCACCGCGGTACCACCTTATTTCATAGACTTCTATGCTCTTTATTATCTTTAATGCAGATATACAAACAGCTCCAAGACGCGTTCATAAAAGGTTATTTACTTAGTTCACACTATCCTAAGCTCACTTTAAACACTAACTTTTACTACTACTTCTCTTCATTGCCTTGAGCTAATTATATAAAATAATTATAAAAATGTCAATTTATTTATCCAAATTACATAAAGGATTTCCATCTTCACCAATTATATAATGACCATCATCATCTTTCTGAAATCCTGAATCATTAACAATATTAAGAGTTCCTACAATTATAACTGGTAAAAGAAGTAATATAACAACTACTATAATCCTTTTTCCCGTATTCTTAATCGCATTTCTTAAAGAATCATCATCACTGCCAGTAATAGCTTTCATAAATTCAACCAAAGACATTCCTATTAATAATAAAATTCCAATTATTTGAATTATAAAAAGAAAATTCTTCAAAAAATCTAATATATCTGTAGATATTAAATTACAATTACCTGTATAACACTCTTTTGTATATGTTTTTTCATCAACAACATCACCATTTTTACCATAATACTTACCATCTAAAAATTGACAAGTACGATTTGTAGTATCAGAAGATCCACAAAATTCAAGACTTGGATTTGCCCAACATTGAATTTTTTCTATATTATTACCATCACTATTGAAATGATCTGCGACCATTCCCTCATCTACCATAGATTGCTGCATATTATCCGCAGTGGTTACTTTATTATATTGTTCTTTCGAATAAGCTGTCAAGGGAGCCGCCACACAAAAACCACCATCACAATTATATCCACCAGTAACTATTTCTTTTGAACCACTCAACAAAATATCCAATATATTTCTATTATTTGTACTACCTGCAGAAGAATAAAAATATATTTTAGCACTATTACAAGCTGCAACACTACATTTTTTGTCATAAATAGCTTTTGAATCAACTTCAAATGGATTTCCTCTAGTAGGATTATCTACTTTTTTGCATTTCCCACCAGAAAAGACATTT
Organism: uncultured Mycoplasmatota bacterium; assembly: GCA_947296775.1. Lineage (GTDB taxonomy): Bacteria > Bacillota_I > Bacilli_A > RF39 > UBA660 > Coprosoma. The sequence continues at coordinate 232 of CAMYRF010000119.1, read as the reverse complement.
TTTCTTTCATCAGTTTCACATATACTTTTTACATTTGCGGTTTTCGCACCATAAACCATTTCAACTGCATAATATGTTACTCTATTATCTTGTACATATTCCCCTGTATAATAACAAGAACAATTAACGCTTACTTTATCATCACCATAAAGCGGTTTAGATGATGACCCAAGAGCCAAAACAATAGATATTGGCATTGCCTTAACATCACCATTAATAAAAAACATACACA
>CAMYRF010000118.1 GCA_947296775.1 uncultured Mycoplasmatota bacterium | reverse complement strand
GTGCTGATTTATGGGTTGTAATTACATCTATGATTGGTTCTTTTATTATAGGAATATTACTTTTGAAATTTGTTTTTAAGAATTTATTTTCTAAAATAAACGTTGGATATTTTGCAATTGCGTTTTTATTTGGTTTGTATATTGCTAGATATTATTATAATATCCATGTTTATGGTATTGTGAGAGATTTAACTTTAAATTATGATGATTTGATGTTACCAATTGATAATGTTTTGTGTAGTAGAATCGTTGTAGTTTTGGCTTCCTTTACGATTATAACTCTTGTTTATTTGGCTCTTTTAAAAATTTGGCCAGTTATTAAGAATTTTTATTTTAATTTATCAAAAGGGACTCAAAAATATTTAAAGATTAGTTTGAGTGTTACTTTTTTTGTAACTATGATACTTTATTATTTTGCTGAAGGATTTTATTTTTCCGATACTGTTTATTATGATATTTTATATACCTCTGATAGTTCTGCTTTGTTTAGAGGGGATACATTTTTTAATATCAATATGGAGGAAAATGATTTAAGACAGCCGTTATTTGGGTTATTTGCATTACCTTTTGCTTTGGTGGCAAAATTGTGCAGTGAAATTTTCTTTTTTGTTCCAAATGGTTATGCAGTTTTTTTAACAACGATTCAAATTTTATTATTAAATATATCAATGCTTATGGTTAGTAAATTATTAAAGTTTGATAGGGTGAATGTTGTTTTATTTATTTTACTATATTTTTGTTGTTTTTCTACGGTTATATTTAGTTTTATTATGGAACAATATATAATTGGCTTATTTTATTTAATTTTAACAATTTATTTATTTTATGAATGCAAAAATGAAGTTAATTATATGTATTTAGGAGCGGTTTCTACATTACTGACTTCTGGTATACTTTTTCCTTTTATTTCACGTTTTAAAAACTGGAAATATTGGTTAAAAAATATTTTTAAATGTTTTATTGCTTTTGCCGGGTTAGTTATTATTTTTGGACAGTTATCACAGGTGTTTGATATCGCCGATAATATGAAAAATTTGATGTCATTTTCTGGTGAGAAATTGGAATTTACTGATAGAATTATGCAGTATTTAGCTTTTGTTAAGAGTATTTTTATAGCGGCACCAGCAAATTTTATGCTTGATGCAGTTGGTCATTTTCCGAGTTATCGTTTATATTCTGTTGTTGGTTATAGTTTTGTAGGAATATTTATTTTATTATTGTGTTTAATTAGTGTTATTTTGAATAGAAAAAATAAAATTGCTATTGTTTCTGGTTTGTGGATTTTATTTTCGTTCATTTTATTGTGTGTAGTTGGATGGGGAACTGCTGAAAATGGTTTGATTTTATATTCTTTATATTTTTCGTGGGCTTTTATTGTTTTATTATATTTGCTTATAGATAAAGTTATTAAGAACACTAAAATTAAATGTTTGGTAGTGATTTTCGCTTGCTTATTCCTTTGCGTTATCAATATTCCAGAATATATTAATATTGTAGAATTTGTTATTGAATATTATGGTAATTAAAAACTGATATATATATATCAGTTTTTTTAGTTTAATCCCCAAACAATTGTGGTTATGAAGAATGCTACCATAACAAGAAGCATTAGCCATACCATTGCTTTCGTAAATAGTTTAGTCCAATTAATTTGTTTTTTGTTTTTCTTTTGTTTTTCTTTGTTTTTGTTCATGTTAAACACCTCAGTTTTAATTATACTATTTTTTTGTTATTTTTGGAATATTTTTTATTTAAAACAGTATAATTTATTAAGGAGATAGATTATGAAAAAATATATGGACAAGTTAAAAAGAAATATTCACATCAATAAAAATTTATTTGTTTTTTTATTAATTATAGTAATTGTTGGTATAGTGGCAGGATCTTTATTTTCGATAATTATTGATACGAGTGATAAAAAAATGGTTCTGGATTATTTGAATAGTTTTTTTGATAATGTTAAAAATGGTAAACTTAATTATGATACATCTATTGTTAATACGCTGGTATTTACTGCTGGATTTGCACTTGCTATGTGGCTTCTTGGATTATCTGTTATTGGTTTTTTTGCGGTTATATTTATGTTGTTTATAAAAAGTTTTATTTTAGGATTTTCTGTCAGTAGTATAATTGCTAGTTTTGGATTTAAAGGCGTTTTACTTGTTTTAGTGTATGCTTTTCCGCATCATATTATAAATGTTCTTGTATTTATGCTTTTAACGGCGTATGCCCTTATTGTTTCGTTTAAACTTATAAAGTGTATTACTTCTAAAAAACCGCTTGATTTGAAGCATATTATGCGTAGATATGTTATTGTGCTAGGTGTTTCTATTGTTTTGTTAATTATTACTAGTTTATATGAAGTGTATGCGGTCCCTAAGCTTTTAAATATTGTTATGGAAATTATAAAATGATAGATTTTCTATCATTTTTTTAGTATAATTATATATGGTGATTTATATGAAAAAAGTTGTTGTAGGAATGAGTGGGGGAGTAGATAGTAGTGTAGCTGCTATTTTACTGCAAAAAGCGGGCTATGAAGTTATTGGATTATTTATGCGTAATTGGGATACTAGCGTGAATGGTGATTTTTTAGGCAATCCTGATTTAAATAATGATATATGTCCTCAAGAACAAGATTATAATGATGCTTTAAAAGTTTGCGAAAAGCTTGGTATTGAATTACATAGAGTTGATTTTGTTAAGGAATACTGGGATTATGTATTTACGTATTTTTTAGATGAACTTAAGAAGGGAAGAACTCCGAACCCTGATATAATGTGCAATAAATATATTAAGTTTGATATGTTTGCGAAAGAAGCTGTGAAGCTAGGTGCTGATTATATTTCAACTGGTCATTATGCTAGAATGATTGACGGGAAATTATATCGTGGTATAGATGATAATAAAGATCAAACTTATTTTTTATCGCAGGTATCTAAAAAACAACTCGAAAATGTTTTATTCCCTGTTGGTGAACTTACAAAGTCTGAAGTTCGCAGGATTGCTAGTGAATATGGACTTATTACAGCGGATAAAAAAGATTCTACTGGTATTTGTTTTATTGGAGAACGTAATTTTAAAAAATTTTTGGAAAATTATTTACCAAACACTCCTGGTGATATTGTTAATATTGATACAGGTGAAATTTTAGGTAAACACACAGGACTTATGTATTATACGATTGGTCAAAGAAGAGGCTTAAATATAGGTGGTACCCAAGATAGATTGTTTGTTTGTAAAAAGGATTTAGATTGTAATATTTTATATGTAGCTATGGGAGATGAAAATAATTATTTAGTTAGCTATGAATGTATTGTTGAAGATATTAATTTATTAGATGAATTGCCTAATGAATGCACAGCTAAATTTAGATATCGTCAATCTGATAATGAAGTTTTCGTTTCTAAATTAGAAGATGGAAATCTATTAGTGAAATATCCTCAAGGCGTAAAATCAGTCACGCCTGGTCAAGCGTGTGTATTTTATAATGGTGATGAGTGCTTAGGCGGCGGTAGTATTAGGGAAGTTAGATAAAGTATATTTTTAACATATACTTTTTCTTTACATTTTACTTGACATTTTTATTGGTTATGATAAAATTAATAATAGGGAGGCCTGAGATATGGAAAGATTAAACGAAATATTAAAAGAACTAGGAATTTCAAAGGTTAAATTAGCAAAATGTTTAGGCGTTTCTAGACAAATGATCTATAATTATTTAGAATTAGATGATATTAATAAATGGCCAAAAGATAAAAAAGTTATTTTATTAAATATTTTAGGGGTTAAATCTGCTGATGAAATTGATAAAATTAAAGTTGATACTGATTACATTATGGATGTTGAAACTCGTGTAAATAGTTTGTTTGAAAATACTAATAAAAGTGATGTAAC
>CAMYRF010000117.1 GCA_947296775.1 uncultured Mycoplasmatota bacterium | reverse complement strand
CATACACCACGATCAAAATTTCATACTATACATCAAAGAAGGAGGGTAATTAATGAATAACTATTCGGATATGAATTCTTATATGCCAGATGATTTTGAATACCTAAACAGATTATATAACTTTGGTAATATGCCGAACATGAACCAAAACAATCAAATGAATATAATGCAAAATCAAAATATAGCAAATATGAAAGGAAATACAGAATTACAACAAAAACTATCAAAACAAGCAGGAAACAACATGAACTTCAACAAATGCAATTACAATCAACAAGTAAATCCTAATGAAGTATATGACGTATATGGTGGATTTATACGCGGAAACATGTTCCCAGACCTATATAATAGTTTCAAAAACACAAAACCATTTGAAATTAGACCAATGAATGAACAAGCAGAACTATTAACATACCTAGATGCATATAGCTTCGCAGCCCATGATTTAAATCTATATTTAGATAACAATCCAAACGATAAAGACATGATAAGATTATTTGCTGAATACACAGATAAAGCAAATCAAATTAGAAACGAATATGAGCAAAAATATGGACCATTATTCGTTAATAAAAGTACTACATATCCTTGGGCTTGGAATAACTCACCATGGCCATGGGAAAATAAATAAGGGGGAAAACATAATGTGGAAATACGAAAAAAAACTTCAATATCCAGTCAACATTAAAAAGAAAGATTTAAAAATGGCCAAATATATTTTAACACAATATGGTGGCCCAGCTGGTGAACTAGCAGCCGCTTGGCAATACCTTGACCAAAGATATACAATGCCTGATGATCGAGGGAAATCATTACTTACTGACATTGGAACTGAAGAGATTGTTCATAGATGATGTAAATGTAAAATTTAAAAATATTCCACCATTAACACATAGACAACGATCAAAATTATGCTATAATGATAATGCAAAAAGTAGTATCGGAGTGAAGTAGTATGATAAACATAATAATTTGTGATGATAACGATATCTTCTTAAAAAGTCTTATAGATACCGTAAATAATTTCTTCAAAAACAAAAGATTAAAATATAAAATTCACCCATTTCAAGATTATGGACAAGAATTCCTAAACATAGTAAGGAATCCAACAATAGAAAATAAAATATATATACTTGATATAGAAACTCCAACTAGTAATGGAATTCAAATTGCCAAAATAATTAGAAAGACAGACTTAAACTCAAAACTAATATACATAAGTTCATATACGAAAAAATATCTAGAAGCTGTATCAAAAAGCGATACAATGTATATCGGTTACCTTTCAAAAAAAGACGATTATCAAGGTAAACTGAAAACCTTACTAAATAAAATAATAAAAACCGGTTTTCGATTAGAAGTAATTCACTTTCACGACCAAGGATGTTTCTTCAATATAGACATGAGAGAAATAAACTATATAGATACAGATACCAAAAAAAGAAAAATCATTATCCACATGCTAACAACCAGCCTTGCCATAAATAAAAGCCTAAAAGAAATGATTGAACTTTTAGACTATAGATTTGAATACTCACATAGAGGGTGTATCATCAATAGGGAAAACACACTTTATGTTGATACAATCGTTAAAATAATAAAATTCAAAAACGGTGATACAACCACATTACTATCACCAGAATTCATAAAAAAAGAAAAACAAAAAGGGAAACGTGAAGACAAATAATCGCATGTTTTTTTTTATACCCAAAATAACTACTCTATTAAAATATAATCGCATAAACCATTAAGTTCATCCAAAGAATAAAAATAATCTTCGCCATTCATTAAATCACCATATATATTCCATATAACCTTATAAAATTCAAACAAATTACTTTTAATCTCATTATCACCACAAGGGATAACCTCATCATAAAACTCTATTTTAGACTTACCAAACTCATATATACAAATACACATATCAAAAGCCCCCTTATTCATAAATATGAAAAAAAACACCTAATTATACGAAACAAAAAAATGATTTCATGTGATTAAAATATAATTTCATGCATTATTTTTCCAATTTTTCCCAACATAACATTCAAATGTGCTAATATACAAATATAAAAATGAAAGAAGTGTGTTGTATGCAGTTAGTTGTAAAATTAGAATTAGTAAAAAATATAAATTATCTTATATTATCATTTAAAGCAAAAGTAACTGTCATAATAAAACATCACTAATAAAACAAAAACAAAAGAAACATATAATTATAGGGGTGAACATAAATGACAGAAAATAAATATGCCTTTTATTTAAGAAAATCAAGGGCCGACTTAGAATTAGAAAAGAAAAATCCTATTGATGTTTTAAAAAATCATGAATTAATTTTAAACGATCTAGCCAAATCATTAAATATAACCAATATTGATATATATAGAGAAGTAGTATCAGGCGAAACCATAAGCTCAAGACCAGTAATGCAAAACCTACTAAAACAAATAGAACAAAAACAATATAAAGGAATTCTAGTTGTAGAAATAGAACGTCTCGCCAGAGGAAACACCATGGATCAAGGAATTATATCAAGGGCCTTCAAATATACAAATACCAAAATAATCACACCAACAAAAACATATGATCCAAATGATGAATTTGATGAAGAATACTTTGAGTTTGGCCTATTCATGAGTAGAAGAGAATACAAAACAATTAATAGAAGAATCCAAAGAGGTAGATTAATTAACAGTAAAAAAGGTCTTTACGTAGGTTCAATCGCCCCCTATGGATATAATAGAAAAAAACTAAAAGGTGAAAAAGGATTTAAACTAATAATAAATCCAAAAGAGGCCGAAGTAATAAAAACAATATTTAATTTATATTTAAACGAAAACATGGGCACTACCAACATCGCCAACTACCTAAATAATCTAAAAATAAAGCCGAGGAAAAATAATAAATGGACCGCATCAAGTATCAGAAACATTTTACAAAGTCCTTCAATAAAAGGTTATATCACATGGAATAAAAGAAAAAGTGAAAAGAAATTACAAGATGGAAATATTATAACCACTAGACCAATAAATAAAAATCACATTTTAGTAAAAGGAATACACCAACCAATCATCGATGAAGAAACATGGAATAAAGTAAGTAATAAAATAAAATCCCAAAAAACACCAAAAACAAAAGCACAAACCAAAGTTCAAAACCCATTAGCTGGATTAATAATATGTAGTAAATGTCATAAAAAAATGATCAGAAGACCCCATAAAGAATATCCAGATAGTCTAATATGTCCTACAAAAGAATGTAAAACAGTAAGTTCAAATTTAAATGTTGTTGAAGAATATATAATAAAATCATTGCAAGAATACTTGAAAAACTATAAATATTATTTAAAAATAAAACCTAAACCAAAAGAAGATAATGCAATTAACCTTATAACCAAAGAAATAGAAAATACAAAAAAGCAAATAGAAAAAAGCTATGAACTAGTTGAAGAAGAAATATATACACCCGAAATATTCACCAAAAGAATTAAAATTCTAAATGATAAATTAAAATATCTAACACAAGAAAAAAATAACCTAGAAAAGCAAAATAAAAACTTAAAATATAATAAAATACGTACTTATACGCCAAAATTAGAACGAGTTTTAAAAGATTATCACAACATACCCACCAATGAAGAAAAAAATCTATTCCTTTCATCAGTCATAGAAAAAGTAATATATATCAAAAATAATGGTGGAAAAAATCATAAAGATGACTTTACACTCAAAATATTTCCTAAATTATAACTGACATCAACAACGAACCGTCGAACTAGCACACGTTGAAATCATTTCAACAATGCTCTATCAATTAATGCAAGATGCAACGCCAGAAGAATTAAAAGCTGCCGGTCTTGGCGAACATTACGCTCAATTTGGAATGGACTTATTCCCATC
>CAMYRF010000116.1 GCA_947296775.1 uncultured Mycoplasmatota bacterium | reverse complement strand
CAGTTATTACTGCACTGGCATTTTTTGTTTGATTTGTATTCTCTACTTTTGTCGTTTCTCCTGAAAATAGCCAGCCAGAACCAACTATTCCTGTGACTGATGTGAGTAAAATCGTCCCCCACTTCGAAATCAGCCCCAGTAAATATGTATTCATAAATACCTCCTATTTCAAATGTGAAACGTTTGGTATTATATCATAGAGAATTTTTCATGTCAAATTGATAAATAGCATTTTCGGTGGTTGCTTCGATTACTTTTTTATAAGATATTTTTTTAATTTCGGCTATTTTTTTAGCAACATATTCGATGTTTTTTGGTTCGTTTTTTTGTCCTCTAAATGGTTCTGGTGTTAGATAAGGACTGTCGGTTTCTAAAAGAAAATATTTTAGATCTAGCTCCTTTACTATTTCTTTTAGTTTCTTTTCATTTTTGAAGGTTAATACGCCCCCTATTCCAAATGTTCCATTTAGTTTTATTATTTCTTTTGCCATTTCTAGGCTACCACTATAACAGTGAAAATTGCATTTAATATTTTTATTTTTGTTTTCTTTTAAAATGTTATAAGTATCCAACATGGCATCTCTTGTATGGATAACTATGGTTTTTTTGTATTTATTTGCTAGAATTATTTGTTTTCTAAATAATTCTTCTTGTTTTTCTTTATTTTCTTTGGTGTAATGATAATCTAATCCTATTTCACCTATACCTACTACTTTTGGATGATTTAAGTACTTTTCTACTTGTTTTAAATCATCTTCTGTATATGTATCAGCAAATTCTGGATGGATTCCTATGGTGGCATATATATTTTTATGAGTTTCTATTAGGTCTATTACTTCTTTTAGATCATTTGGGCTGGCGGTTGAAACTATCATTATATTATCTTTCATATTTTCTATAACTTTATTTACGTCATCATAATCTTCTTTATTTAAATGACAATGTGTATCTATCATAATTAATCACCTAAAAAGATTATACCATAATTAGTATAATCTTAATGTACTTTTATATAAATATATCTAATAAAACATCCTAATATAAATAATAAATATGATAAATCTAATATGGTAAATTTACATATTATATTTACTACTAACAGCAAAATCAATACTACAAATCCTAGAGTGATTATTGCACTCTGCTTGTCTTTGATTAGCATAATGTTTTTTCCTCTCCTGTCCTTTTTTAATATATCATTATGCGTAGATTATTTCAAACCTTTTTTCTCGACATTTTACAACATTTTACGGAAATATACTATAATTTTTTTATTTGGTTTATCATGTATAATTAATGGTTATATTTATTGTAATAATTTCTTTTTTAGTGTCTACTTTGTGGTGACAACTCCACTTTTATATGGTTTCTTAAATTTCTTGCAGTTTCTTTTCTTTATCTATTCTTTGGAATAATACTTCTGGTTCGTTTAATTTTATTCCATCGTCCATACCATCAAAATTATCTACTGAATCAATATCTCTGTTTTGTGTATTTAGTTGGTGGAAAATTTTATCAGCAGTTTCTGGTAAGAATGCTTGTAAGAAAACAGTAGCAGTTCTTATTGCTTCTAAAAGATTATAAATAACGGTTTTTAATCTTTCTTGCTGATTTGGATCTTTGGCTAGTATCCATGGCATTTGTTCATCAATATATTTGTTGCTTCTGCGATATACTTCGAATATTTCATCAATGGCTTCAGCTATTTTTAAGTTTTCCATTTTTTCTTCTACTTTATTCTTTAAATCTTTTGTCATTTGAATTAATTCTTTATCTTCTTCAGTTGTATTTTCTGGTGCATATACAACACCATCAAAGTATTTATGAGCCATTGTGATTGTTCTGTTTACTAGATTTCCCATAATATTGGCTAAATCTGAATTTATTCTTTCGATGATTAAATCATAACTGATATTTCCATCATGTCCATAAGGTATTTCATGTAATAAATAATATCTTATAGCATCCGTTCCAAATAGATGTACTAATTCATCAGCATATAATACATTTCCTTTTGATTTACTCATTTTATCACTATCAGCGGCTAGTACCCATGGATGACCAAATATTTTTTTAGGCATTGGCAAATCTAAGGCTTTTAGTATTACTGGCCAGTAAATTGTATGGAATCTTAAAATATCTTTACCTATAATATGAACATCTGCTGGCCAATATTTATTAAATTCTTCTGATTCTTTATCTAAATCATAGTTTAGGAATGTTATATAATTAGCTAGGGCATCTAACCAAACATATATTACGTGTTTTTCATCAAATGGTACTTTTATTCCCCAATCAAATGTTGTTCTTGATATACATAAATCTTGTACTCCTGGAATAATAAAGTTATTCATTATTTCATTTTTTCTACTTTCTGGTTCGATAAAGTTTGGATGTGTTTCTATATATTCTTTTAACCAATCATTATATTTGCTTAGTTTTAAGAAATAAGCCTCTTCACTTGCTTTTTGTACTTCTCTACCACAATCTGGACATTTACCGTCTACTAACCCAGATTCTGTGAAGAATGATTCGCAAGGTGTACAATATAATCCTTCATATTGTCCTTTGTAAATATCACCATTATCGTATAATTTTTTGAATATTTTTTGTACTGTTTCTTTATGATGTGGATTAGTGGTTCTTACAAATTTATCATAACTGATATTTAATAAATCATCTATTCTTTTTACTTCTAAGGCGATTTCATCAACATAACTTTGTTCTTCTTGTCCACTTTTAAGGGCATTTTGCTGAACTTTTTCTCCATGTTCATCTGTTCCTGTATGAAATCTTACATCGTATCCTGTTAATCTTTTATATCTTGCAATTGCATCTGTTAGAACTCCTTCATATGAATTTCCAATGTGTGGTTTTGCAGATGCGTAAAAAATTGATGTTGTTATATAAAATGGTTTTTTCATTTTTCTTCCTCCTCTATTTTTATATCTTTAAATATTAATTTTGTTATATTTTGAAGTAAGTCTTTTGGTAGTGGACAACCTGCTGCATTTTTATGTCCTCCTCCATCATATTTTTTAGAGTATAGACTTAAATCTACTTTATTTTCTCCTCTTAAACTTATGCTTGTACTTATATTAATAATCATTACAAAATCTAGTTCTGGGTATTTTTGAGCGAGATGATGTCCCAAATCACTACGATATCTTTCAGCATAAACTATACCTACTTTATAACCATCTAGTTCTGTTTTCAACATTTCTTCTTCTCTTTTTTCGATATAATTATTCATTTTATCTTGTTCTAGTTTAATTAAAAACAAATCTTGAGGACGATAATTAAAATCTTGTTCCTCTTTTATATAGTTATAATAATAATCGATATAGTTTTGTCACCATAATATTCAAAATAAGGAATGTATGTTATGGGCCTTTTGATCTTCTTCGGTTTTGAAATCATATGTATCTATAATTCTAACTTGATTAACTAATCCTTTGCTTGAATTTTTATGTAAATATTCGTTATCTGATATAGTTGTTAAATAATTATAATATACACTAGTTCCACTTTCTTTTTGGCCATTTTGTTCATCTATTACTTTGGCAAATGAATAATTGTTTAAATAAAGATTTCCATGATGATGGTCAAACAATTTTACTTTATTTTTCCATTCTTCTTTTTCATCGATTTCTTTGGCCATTTCTTCTGATACTGGTAAATCGACTATATGTATTTCTTCATATTTATCTATATTTTCTTTTAATTTTTCGTCTACTTCTTTTGGGTTTAATAATAATGTATCAAAGTTATCAAAGGTAAATTTTGCGAGTATAACTGGAGTTATTCCATCTGGGTCTGCCACATGACTTATTAATAGTAATTTATTTTCTTCTTTATTTGTTTGTGCTTCCAAATCCGCCACTCCTTTCTTTTTCTATTGTTTCTTCATCATCTACTGT
>CAMYRF010000115.1 GCA_947296775.1 uncultured Mycoplasmatota bacterium | reverse complement strand
ATGATATTTTGGTAAAAAATGGATATAATCATTATGAAATTAGTAATTATGCAAAAGAAAGATATGAGTCTAAACATAATTTAACTTATTGGAATAATGGACATTATTATGGCCTTGGTTTGGGCGCTAGCGGATATATAGATAATATTAGATATGAAAACACTCATAATTTATCTAAATATATTAGTGGTGAAAATATTAGAGATGAATATACTTTAGATTTGAATGAAACTTTGCAAAATGAATTTATTTTAGGTTTTAGAAAAATAAAGGGTATTAATAAGACTGAATTTAAAGAAAAATATGGTTTTGACATTTTAGATATTTTGGTTGTTAGAAAATTATTAGATGAGGGTAAACTGATTTTAGAAGATAGTAATGTATTTATTAATCCTAAATATTTATATTTATCTAATGAAATTCTTGTAAATTTTATTGATTGTGATATAAGGACTTAGAAAAAGAAAATCATATACTAAATAAATATATTATAAGTTACTGCAGGAGTTTTTCTGCAGTTTTTTATTATGTGTATAAATAGTAATATTCTCCAAAGACTGCCAAAATTCGCAAAAGTGTAAAGTGAAAGTATAAATTTAATTATTATGATGAACTTTTTGTTGGTTTAATTAATCAAAGTAATTGATATATAGAATCAAAATATAGATTATTAGTGTTTTAAAGATTAGTGGGTAGTGCTGATCTTTTTTTATGAAATTTCTCAATATCAGTTTACCAGAACATAAGTTTGTGTTATAATTTGATTGTAAGTGGTAATAACAACAAAGTAAGGGGGTATATATGACTACTGAATTAAAAGAAAATAAGGAACTAGTTTTATTTGAAAATAATCAAATAAGGAGAACTGAATATAATGGAGAATGGTATTATTCTATTATAGATATTGTTGCAATATTAACATAAAGTGATAGGCCAGAAAAATATTGGAATGATTTGAAGAGAAAACTTGAAAATGAAGGGTACTTTGAATTTTCCGAAAAAATCGGAAAGTTGAAAATGCGTTCTAAAGATGGAAAAAGGCGTGGGACTGATTGTGCGAATAGAGAAACTATGTTTAGAATAATTCAGAGTATTCCATCACCTAATGCAGAGCCTTTTAAATTATGGTTTGCAAAACTAGCAGAAGAAAGAATACAAGAAGTAATTGATCCGTCTTTAGCCATAGAGAGGGCAAGACAGACTTATTTAAAAAAAGGTTATACTGAGGAATGGATTAATGCGAGAATAAAGGGAATACCAGTTAGAACAGAACTTATAGAGGAGTGGAAAAAAAGAGGTGTTACAGAATCTAAAGAATTTGCAATGTTAACTGATGAGATTAGTAAAGGCACTTTTGAAATTACAACGAGTAAGCATAAATCGATAAAACATATATCTGAACAGCAAAATTTAAGAGATAATATGTCACCTATGGAGCTTGCTTTGACTACTTTGGCTGAGGTTACTACTACTGAATTGCATAGGGTTAATGATTCACAAGGGCTTGCTGAATTAAAGGTAGATGCTGGTGAAGGCGGTGAAATTGCATCTATTACTAGGAAAAATATTGAACAAAAACTTGGTAAGTCTGTAGTAACTGAAAAAAATGCTCTTGATTTTAAAGAACAATTTAAAGAAGTAGAATATAAATAGAAACAATTAATTATTTAAATGAAATTGTTAATATTGATTTACTGAAACATAAGTTTAGTGTATACTGATAGTAGGTGGTAGAATGAAAAGTAATGTATTTAAGACAGAAATTGGTTATATAAAGGATACTGATTATCAAAAGAATGCTGAAATTTTGATTGATTTATTGCCTGATTATTTTTTTGAGGTAGGTGCTAGTTCTACAGGAAAGTATCATCCTAGTTTTGCTCAAGGGGATGGTGGTTTAGTTAGACATACTAAAGCGGCTGTTAGGATTGCACATGAACTTTTAGAAAGTATGATTGGTAATGTGTTTACTGCTAAAGAAAAGGATTTAATGATATTAGTCTTAATGCTTCATGACGGTTTAAAACATGGTATTCCTAAAGAACAATATGTAAGATTTGACCATCCAATATTAGCGGCTAATTTTATTAAAGAAAATCAATCTAAAACGACTTTTACTGATTCTGAAATTAATTTTATGACAGATACAGTATCTAGTCATATGGGACCATTTAATACAAACCCATATAGCAAAGTTGTTTTACCAGTACCACAAAATAAATATCAAAAATTTGTACATATGTGTGATTTACTTGCAAGTAAGAAATTTTTAGATATTAAATTTGATGGTAATGAAATTATAGGTTAGGGCCCTATTAAAATATTAATAAAGTTTTTAGAAAATAGTTACTAGAAACAAAAAAATATGATATGATGATTTTAGAATAAAGGGGCCTTGTAGAAAGAAGGCGTAAAAATGAATTTAAAACCAGTAAAACCAAAAGTTACATTATTAGCGTACAGTAAACCTGTGGATAATGACAATCCAGAAAGAGTAGTTGCAGCAGCAGCAAAATTATGTTATTCAAAAAGTAGTCCTTCAACTTTGTTAGAAGGTTTAGATGATCAAAAAACTGAAGAATTTTTATCAAGATTATCAAATTATGGGCACTTTAGTCCTACTGAACATATTTCATTTACTTTTGGAATTGAAGGAATAAGTAGAGCATGTTCTCATCAAATCGTAAGACATCGTATTGCTAGTTATTCTCAGCAATCACAAAGATATGTTGACCTTTCGTCAGCAGAAACAATTGGATTTGTAATACCAGAAGATATTTTAGATAATGAAGAATTAGTTGAAAAATATATTTGTGATATTAAAGAAGAATTTGAATCTTATCAAGCTATAATTGATATGTTTTATGAAAAATATAAAAATGAAATGTATGGTGATGAAGAAATCACTAAAAAACAAGCTAATGCTATCCATAAAAAAGCTTTAGAAGACGCTAGATATTTGCTTCCTAATGCTTGTGAAACAAAATTAGTTATGACAATGAATGCTAGAAGTTTATTTAATTTCTTTAGTGAAAGATGTTGTGAAAGAGCCCAATGGGAAATTAGAGATGTTGCAAATCAAATGTTAGAAATAACAAATTCTATTGCTCCAACACTTTTTGAAAATGCTGGAGCACCCTGTTTAAGTGGAAAATGTCCAGAAGGTCCAATGACATGTGGACATCCTAAAACAAAAAAGATTGGAAGTAAGTAATTATGAGAGGGAAATTAATAGTTATTGAAGGAACTGATTGTTCTGGTAAAGAAACACAGACAAAATTATTAATTAAAAAATTAAGAGAAGATGGTATTAAGGTGGATAACTTTAGTTTTCCAAATTATAATTCTCCAACAGGTAAAATAATTGGTGGTGCATATTTAGGTAAACCACAAATAGGCGAAAGTTATTTTGAAGAAGGTGCAACAAATGTTGACCCAAAAGTAGCATCACTTTATTATGCCGCTGATAGAAAATATAATATCGAAAAAATAAACTTTCTGCTAGAGCAAGGCGCAAATATAATATTAGATAGATACATTTATTCAAATATGGCTCATCAGGGAGGAAAAATAGAAAACCAAAAAGAAAGACTAGAAATGTATGAATGGCTAGACAATCTAGAATTCAATCTTTTAGAACTTCCAAGACCAGACGTTGCTATTTTTCTTCATATGCCAACTGAAAAAGCAAAAGCCCTAAAAGAAGGTAGAGCAGAAGCATTAGATGCCCATGAAAAAGATGTTAACCATCTAATCCATGCTGAACATTCATATATTGAATTAGCAGAAAAATATAATTTTAAAACAATAGAATGTGCAAATGAAGAAGGAATACGAACAATTGAAGATATTCATGAAGATGTTCTTCGTTATGTAAAAGAAAGATTAAGTAATTAATCTTTTTTTGTCTACCATTGGGGTGCACTACAACAGATATATCTATCAAAAAAATTACCTTGTTTTTTTTTTTTTTGATAAAATGTTTATGGTAGAAAAGGAGTTT
>CAMYRF010000114.1 GCA_947296775.1 uncultured Mycoplasmatota bacterium | reverse complement strand
TTAATAATGAGCTATGGAGAATACTATCTGTAGAATCAGACGGAACATTAAAAATTATGAAGAATACGGGTATAGGAAATATGAAATGGGATTCTTCTGGTTCAAACGATTGGACGAGGCCATCAACATTAAACACATATTTAAACCAAAACTATTATAACAATTTCAGCGAAAATATTAAGGCATTAATTCAGGTACATACATGGGGAATAGGAAAAGCAAAACCCGCTAGTTCTGATTTTTCTTTACAAATTAGTGATGAAAATAAAACATTATGGACAGGGAATATAGGTTTAATGAGTTTTAGTGATTATATAAAAGCAAATATTAATACGCAACAGTGTGGCAGTAGTGCGCTCCAATCTGATAATAGAGAAATATGTAAAACAACAAATTATATTTTTATGATGATTTCTACAAATGCTTGGACAATTACTCCTTACGAAGGGTCTTCAATTAGTGTTTGGCATGTAACTGGCATTAATGGATATGCTGCTTTTATTGGAGCAGCTTTGGGATATGGTGTTAATGGTGGCTGGAATGGAGATGTTGATGTGTTCCCAACTCTATATCTAACATCTAATATTCACTTAGAAGGTGAGGGAACAAGCAAAAATCCATATATAATAATTGAAGAAGGGGAATAAGATTAGTTAAAAATATCTTTTTAGGTATTTTTTTCTTTTGGTAAAGACTTTAATTTAATTTTATAGTATAATGGTAATACGAGGTGAAAGTGATGGATTATTTGTTTAAAAAACTAACAGAAAATATTAAATCACATTCTAATGTTGTAATAATGACACATAAACACCCTGATTTAGATGGGATGGGAAGTGCGATTGCATTATCTAAAATAATAGAGGGTTTAAAAAAAGATTGTTATGTTATTTTTCCAGAAGATAAGGTAACTTGTTCTTTGGAAAAGGGAGTTAAATTACTTAGTGATAACAGTATTCAAATTAATTTTAAAACTTATTCTGAGGTTTTAGATGTAATAAATGAAAATACATTACTTATTGTTTTGGATACTCAAAAACCTATGCTTGTTCAAAGCAGTGAATTATTAGATAAGGTAAAAGATATTTTTGTAATTGATCATCATACTAACAGTTCTGAACACATTTCTAACACAGTTTTTGAGTATATTAATTCTAATAAATCAAGTATTGTGGAAATAATAACTGAATATTTGGTTTATTTGAACAAAACTTTAGACTCAAATATAATTACTGTTATGTCAGCGGGTATGGAAGTGGATACTCATTCTTATAGTTTAAAAACAACTGAAAATACTTTTAAAATGGCTGGTGTTTTAACTAGAATGGGTGCAGATCCTATTTTAAAAAAAGAAATTTTAAAAGAATCTAAAGAGGATGTTATCAGAAGAAATGACTATATAAAAAATAGTTATTTTATTAAGGATGGCTATTTGTTATGTGATATGGGAAATGAAGAGCATGACAATGTCTTTTTAGCTATTTTGGCTGATGAACTTTTAAGGTTTGATGGTGTTGATGTTTCTTTTGCAGTAGGAAAATTAAACAATGGAAATGTCGGTGTCAGCGCACGTTCAATGGGAAAAGTAAGTGCAGCAGTAATTATGAGTTCAATTGGTGGCGGAGGTCATGTTACAGATGCCGCTGCACAATTTACTGATAAAAGTAATGCTGAAGTTATTGAGATGATAAAAAAAGTAGTCATGGAGGGATAAAATGCGTGTAATACTTTTAGAAGATGTGAAAAAACAAGGGAAAAAGGGACAAATTATTAATGTTAAGGATGGTTATGGTAATTATTTAATTACGAATAATTTAGCTGTTTTAGAAACCAAAGGTAGTAAAGCAGTTTTAGATAAACAAAATAAAGATGCTAAAGAGGCGGAAGATAATTTAATTAAAGAATGTAATAAAATAAAAGATAAATTAGCGAAAATAACTTTAGAGTTTAAAGTTAATGTTGGTAAAGGTGATCAAGTATTTGGATCTGTTAGTACTAAACAAATTGCAAGTGAATTAAAAAAATTAGGAATAGATATTGATAAACGTAAAATTAAAATTGATGTTCCTATTAATACTTTAGGAATTACTGAAGTTGATATTGAACTTCATAAAATTGTGATTGCTAAGGTAAAAGTGCATTTAAAAAAATAAGGTGATAGTATGAATGAAAGAGTTATGCCCCACAATGTTGATGCTGAGCAAGCAGTTTTGGGTTCAATGTTTTTAAGTAAATATGCTTTAGAAAAGTCTTTGGAGGAAATGACTAAAGAGCGTTTCTATTTAGAATCTCATGGGAAAATTTTTGAGGCTATTAAGTATTTGGCGGAAAAAGGCAATCCTGTTGATATTACAACTATTACTGCAGAACTTGATAAAAGAAAAACTTTAGGTGCTGTGGGTGGTGTAGAATATTTAACAGAAATTATAAACTGTGTTCCGACTGCTGCTAATGTAGATTATTATTTAAAAATTGTTGAGGAAAAGTTTTTAAGAAGAACTTTAATTGAAACGGCGACTAAAATTGCTGGTGATGGATTTGCTTCAACTGATAATATTGGGGATATTTTAGATGATGCAGAAAAACAAATGCAAAATGTTATTAAAAATAGAATGGGGACTGAATTTAGAACTATTCAAGATGTTCTATTTAAAGCTCAAGCTGATTTAGAAGAACTGTCTAAACAAAAAGGTGAAATTACTGGTATTCCAACTGGATTTTATGATTTAGATAGAATTACTAAAGGTCTTCATGCTAACGAATTAATTATTATAGCTGCTAGACCAGCAATGGGAAAAACAGCTTTTGCTTTAAATATGGCTGTTAATATGGCTGTTAATGCGAAAAAAACAGTTGCTTTGTTTAATATGGAAATGGGTGCAGAACAATTAATTACTAGAATGCTTGCTTCTGTTGGTCAAATTGAACTTCCAAAAATTTTAACTGGTAAACTTGAACATCAGGATTGGAAAAGAGTAAATGAAGCTATTAGTAGGCTTGCTGATACTAAAATATTTATTGATGATACTCCGGGGATGACGGTAAGTGAAATTCGTGCTAAGTGTCGAAGACTTGCTAATTCTAGTGATGGTCTTGATGTTGTTATTATCGACTATTTACAACTTATTAGTGGTGGTGCTAAGTATGCTGGTCAAAGACAACAAGAAGTATCTGAAATTTCACGTTCTTTAAAGACTATGGCGATGGAACTTGGAATTCCTGTAATTGCTTTGGCACAACTTTCTCGTAGTGTTGAAGGCCGTGAAGATAAAAGACCATTGCTTTCAGATTTGAGAGAATCTGGATCTATCGAGCAAGATGCGGATATTGTTTCTTTCTTATATCGTGATGATTATTATAATAAAGAGACTGCAATTGATGAAAATACTAGTAAAAGTGAATTTATTATTGCAAAGCATCGTAATGGACCAACTGCAACAGTAGATTTGGTGTTTAAACGTAATAAAAGTTCTTTCTTTAATATGGAACGTGATAGTGAGTAGGTGATAGAATGAAAAAATTATTTGCTGTTATTTTAATCGCAATGATTTTATCAGGGGTATGTGTGTTAGGGTTTGAGGCGAAGAAAACGCCAATTCCTAATAATTATTATCAAGTATTTTTGAATGATAAGCTTTTGGGTACTATAACTGATGAATCTAAACTCGAGGAATATATTGATAAAAATGGACAGTATTTTAAAAATAAATATAAAGTAGATAAGGTTTATGCACCTACTGGCTTACAAGTTAAAAAGGTAACAACTTTTTCTGGTGATGTAGATTCTGTTGAAGATATTTATAAAAAAATAAATAAGAAAGCTTCTTTTACTATTCAGGGTTATGAAATGACAATTAAACCAAAAAGTGAGGATAAAGAGGATACTGAAAAAAAAGAGGTTACTAAGGTTAATGTTTTAAAAAGAGATACTTTTAAAAAAGCAGTAATTAATTTAATTGATACTTATGTTGGAAAAGATGCTTATAAACATTATTTAGATGAGGATCAACCTAAAATAGAAACAACTGGAGAAACCATTGAAAATGTTTATGTGGATGAGGACTTTACTGT
>CAMYRF010000113.1 GCA_947296775.1 uncultured Mycoplasmatota bacterium | reverse complement strand
CTATAGTGATGATAACTATAAAAAAGCTTTAGCTGGCAATAAATTAGTTGGAAATATGCTTGACGGAAATCCTTTAGAAGATTTATTAGGTAATGGATTTAACTCAATTTTTTGTGTTGCAGGAGCCGCTGTAGATACCATTGCAACCCCACTTGAATTCGGAGCAGATTTTTTACAAGGAAATGGCGATACCGCATTTCAAACTAAAGCTGAACGTTATGTTACAATGACAAATGTCTGTACTAAAGGATTTATAGGCGGAACATATTCCCATGTTAAAAACTTTAATACAGAAGGTAAAACAGAAGAAGAAACAAAAAAATTAGAAGAACAACTTCAATTAAAAAAAGATAAAACTGCAGACGAAATAATTAAACTAGCTAAGCATTTTAGAGGTGTAGAAAGTAATGATTGTATAGTTAATCCCACCGCCTCATCTGGAGTATGGAAACAAGCAGGGCAAGAGTGGAGTGATATTAATTTAGGTTCCAGTAGTAAAACTGTAGCATCTTCTGGATGCCTTATTACATCATTATCAATGCTAATGGCAAGATCTGGGACACAAATAACCAATCTACCAAGCGGATACGACACATTTAACCCAGGTGCATTAGTCACTACACTAAATAAAAATGAAGGATTTATTGGAGCAAATTTCGCATGGAGAGGACAACAAAGTATTGCACCAAACTGGAATATGGGAACAGCAGAAAGTTTTAGTACAGACAATAGTTCAACATTGGCAACTAAAATTTCAGAAGAATTATCACAACCAGCTGAAGGAAAATATCAAAAATTTATTCTTTTGCAAATTTATTATAACGGTGGAGCCAATCAACATTGGGTAGCAGTCGATGGAGTAAATAATGGACAAGTCATTATATCAGATCCAGGAGGACCTGATGGCAATACATTAGATAATAAATACACTGATTGGAGAGTAAATTCATATAGAGTGATGTACGCTACAGATGTACTTTTTGGACAATCAGGAAGTTCTACATTAAATAGTGGCAGTACAAACTACTGTACTGGATCAGGTGAAATTGTAATACCAGAAGAATTTGGTAGAGGAGGCTTTACTGTAACTTATTACCTAAATAGCGATAATTCATGGAATTGGGCAAAAAATTCAAAACAAGGTGAACTATATTACAATCATTGGTTAACCCAAGAACCAAAATTTGACCAAGGTATTGCAGTATATCAAGGCAGATACCTTATTGCATGTACCGATACTTTTGGAGAAGTTGGAGATATGGTGGATTTCTTCTTAGAAGATGGAACAAAAATACCATGTATTATAGCCGATGAAAAAAGTCAAACAGTTGAAGCATGGGATCACAATCCAGCTAATAAATGGGGTCATAATAACGGACAAAATGTTTTAGAATTTGAAGTTTCAAAAGAATATTCTAAGTCACATAATACTAATCCAGGAAATAATACTTGGTTCCCAGAATGGAAAGGTAAAAGAGTCGCAAGTGCAACAAATTTAGGACAAAATATTTTAAACTCATAAACAAAAAAACTTCTTACAATAATTTGAGAAGTTTTTATTTGCATATAAATAAAATATTTTAACGTAAAAAAATTGGATTAATTTTATTTTCTTTTAGGATTTTTTTGGTATCTTTATCATAATCTTCAACTAGCCTTTTCATATCTGAACAATGAGATTCAAAGTATTTTCCTGAAACAACCTTGCATTCAAATTTGCCATTTTTATATGTACCAGTTTGATACAACACATCGAAAGAATTATAGCTATTAAAACCAGCTAATTGAAAGTCTATTTCAACTTTACCACTGTCAGTATAACCCAAATTCACTGAAATCGCATCATCACCTTCATTAAAAAATAATTCTTTGGATAAAACATAATCATCAAAAAAGGCCTTATAATTAATAGTTTCTTCTTCAGAACTTTTATCAATCTTCAAATAGTATCCATCATCTTGCTTTTTATATCCATTATCATTAAGATAAGTGGTAAACCTATCCATATTTATTTTCTTCATTAAAAAAATATAACCAAGCATTAATAATATAATTATCACCAAAATAAACAAAATAATTTTTACATATTTAATAATTTTAAATATTCTATTTTCATCCTCCACATAATCACCACCTTACTTTAAATTATATCAACGATATAAAATTTATTCAAGCAAAAAAAAAATTTACTCCGCAAAGCTGGCTCATTACTTCTTTTCTCAATTTGCACATGGTGATTACTCAATCTTGGTTCCAAATTTGTAGAGAATTTACAATGCAAAATAAAAAAAATAAGCTTCGATATCCCTAACTTATTTCCACACAAATCACCCTTGTAGAAAACAAAAACTTTCAACTAAGATTTGACACTTTAATTATATAACATTTTAAATACCTAATCTGTTTTGTTGGATTTTATAACTTTTCTTTACTATGTCTTTATATCATTATTTTTCACTCTTTATTTCTAATAATTTTATTAACAATTTCAAATTACACAATTGACACCAAAAATAATACTTTGTATAATTAAAATATAATATAAAGCATTATAATCAAGAAAGGAGACAGAGAGGAATATGAATAAAAATGAAAAGAAACAATTGATAATTGCCAGTATCATATTATTAATTTTTGTTATTTTAATACCAATAATAAACTATTTTAATAATAAAAAATCAGATCAGTTTTTAATTTTTGGAGATTACTTAATATATGAAAAAAGTCATGAAGGCTGGAAACAAGTAAAAGAAATTAATGATGATATACTAAAACAAAAATATACCGTTGAAACAGAAAATAACAAATATAAAGATGTAAGCTTAAGTTATGCCTCAGGAACTTGGTATTATATGGATGAAGACTATAAAAATATTGATAATAAAGACATTAGAGTAGCTTATAGTAATTTAAAAAATATTTTATTAGCTAAATTCACTAGGGAATATGCAGGTGAAACAGATATTGAAATATTGGAAGAAGCCCTACCAAACGACATAAAAGATATAAAATCATTTTTACCAGCAACATCAAAAATAACAATAGATATAGATAATGATGGAGAAAATGAATATATATTTACAACAACAAATGCTAGTTTATCATACACAGGAGAAAAAGAAGTATCAAAAATGTTTATGGTAAAAAATAATGAAATAATTGAAATAAGTAATGATGAATCAAATGAGCCATATTCAATAATGGAAATTTTAGACCTAGACAACAATGGAAAATATGAGATGATAGTAAATAAAGGAAACATAGATTTAAAATTATTAAACAGCTGTTACCAAATATATGAATTTGATAACAATCAATGGAAGCTTAAACAAGACTGTCAATAATTCCAAAAACAAAAGGTAATATGTAAAATATTACTTTTTTTGTGATATAATAATTATGTAAAAAAACAAGTTGTCAAAAGACAAAAATTAAGATATACTATTAAGCAAAATTACTAGGAGGTTTGTCACATGAAATTAAAATTCAGAGCCGAAAAAAAAGATTGGATAATGTTTGGAATATACGCAATAGTATTATTATATTTTGTTGCTATAGCAGTCCTAAATTTAGCCCAATTCGCTTCAGGAGATATAGACCATCCATTTCACGGATTTAATCCATTTCCAGCCTTTGGACCAAACTTTATAGGTATAACTATAATCCTTTATATAATCGCTCTAATAGCCAGCCTATTTAGCGTATCAGATAGATTCTTTGATATGGAAAAAGGATTTGGTTTCTCAACAGAATCAAAAAAAGAAAAAGGATACTCAAGATGGCTAGATGAAAAAGAGCTAAAAAATCAAGATGACATCGAAGTAGTTGATGTCCAAGCTGAAAACGCTGAAGCTGGAGGGATCCCATTAATCAATGACGGTAAAAAAATGTGGGTAGATAATAGTGAAGGTCATAATATCATCATCGGTTCAACTGGAGCCGGAAAATCACAAATCACAATGTTCCCACTTATAAAATCACTAGCAAAACATGATGAATCAATGATCATTACCGATCCAAAAGGAGAACTTTTCGAAGGAACTTCTAATATGCTTAAAAAAAGAGGATATAATGTTGTCGTATTAAATTTCCGTGATCCACAAAACGGTAGCGGATGGAATCCTCTACACTTACC
>CAMYRF010000112.1 GCA_947296775.1 uncultured Mycoplasmatota bacterium | reverse complement strand
ACTATTTTTTCAATTGTTTCTTTTTCAATAATAGAAGATAAATCTTTAATCGCACTATCATAATCAGAATCAGAAAATCTAATTACAGAGTAAGTACTTGCGACAAGTTTTGTTAAATCAGAAATCGATACACCAAGCGTACGAGTTCCTAAATCTAAACCTAAATACTTCACCAAATCACCCTCTATTATGTACACTATAATTTTAACATTTATTTTAAACTTTGTACACCCCCTAACTAAAATAAAAATTCCAAGATTTAACTTAAAACTCCTTTATTATAATTTATAGTAAATACTATTTCACTACTGTAGATAGATTATTACTTGTTTTCTCGCCAAATAGAGTATCTGATTTCAAAAATAAAACACTTCTTCTACGGCTAACATCGGTAGCACCACCTATTGTATAAATTATTTTGATAAATATACCTTGTTATATTCTTATAAAAATCTTAAATTTCATATTATACCTATAAACCAAAATAAAACTATGTTATAATAAAAATAAAGAATGGAGGATAGACAATGGTCTACACAAAAAAAAGAAAAATAAAAAAAGAAGCTATAATCACTATAATTGCAATTATCATTGTAATAATATTAATTATTACTAGTATCTGTATTTATAAACATTTTACCAGTACAGAATATAAACTAGGAAAAATAGGATATAACGAAAAAGAAATAACCACCCTATTAAAAGCAGATGATAAAGTTTTAACTAAAGCTTTAGAAAACAAATATGACAAATATTTAATCCCACTAACTAAAGAAAAATATTTCTTGTGGAAAAACTATGATAAATATGTAAAAGAAATCAAAAAAACACTAGAAAAATCCAATAAAATAGATTATACAGATATTGTCGCTAAAGTAAATGTAAAACGTAATTATGATTACTATACTCATACAGAAAAAACTGATATGGATAAAGAAAACGCTATTTTAGTAAATAAATATTATTCACTTCCAGAAAAATACGCCCCAAAAAACATTGTCGATGTTAGTAATTGGCACGCTTACGGAAACATAAAATTAAATAACGAAGCTTACGAAGCCTTCAAAACTATGTTTAATGCTGCTAAAAAAGACGGAATAACATTAATAATTAATTCTGGATACCGCACTTATGAAGCACAAAAACAAACTTATGATGATTATAAAAATTGGTATGACGAAGAATACGCTGATGGCATTGCCGCAAGGCCAGACTTTTCAGAACATCAAACAGGACTAGCTTTAGATATCATAACTTATGGAACATCAGGAAAAGAATTCGAAAATACTGATGCCTATAAATGGTTACAAAAAAATGCCCATAAATATGGATTTATCCTAAGATATCCAAAAGGTAAAGAAGATATAACAGGCTATTCTTATGAATCTTGGCATTATCGTTATCTAGGAAAAGATTTAGCCCAAAAAGTAAAAAATAGCGGGTTAACTTATGATGAATATTATGCTTATTATTTAGATTAAGGAGTAATCAAATGAAAAAAAGAAAAATAAAAAAACTACCAATCATTTTATTAATTCTACTTATCATAATTGGTATAACTATATTCTTCTTATTTAATAAAGATAAAAACGAAACAATAAAAACAAATAAAAATATTCAAACAAATGAGCAAGAAAAAGATCCATTAATACAAAAAATAAAAACCCAAAAATATTATATAGAAAAAAATCTAGATAGATATCTAAGCTATTTAAAAAATAACCCAGATTTAAATCCTGAAAAAATAATCATGGATGTAAATTCAAATCTAGATAAAACAAAATATGAAGATACAGAAAAAACAAATATCAAAGATGATAATCTTATGCTTGTAAACAAATATTATTATTTAACTGAAGACTATGAACCAGATGATTTAGTTACCCTAACATCTAAATATAATTCTGGTGTAAATAGTAAAATGCGTAAAGAAGCTGCAGAACAGGTTATGGAAATGTCAGACGCTGCTACATTAGATAATATAACAATTAAAAACGCATCAGGTTATCGTAGTTATCAGTACCAAGTAAACTTATATGACAAATATGTAGAAAGAGATGGCAAAAAAGCAGCTGATACCTACTCTGCTAGACCAGGATTTTCAGAGCATCAAACAGGACTAGTTTCAGATATAAATCAAATTGATAATAGTTTTGAAAATACTGACGCTTTTAAATGGCTACAAAATAACGCTTATAAATATGGATTTATCTTAAGATTCCCAAAAGATAAAGAAGATATTACTGGTTATCAATATGAGCCATGGCACTATCGCTATGTTGGAAAAAAAGCTGCAAAACAAATTCATGATGAAAATCTAACATTGGAAGAATACTATGCCTATTATATCCAAAATAAAAAGTAATTTTAAAATTAAAAATTACTCTTTGTACTTACAAAAAAATATTTGCAATATAACTTGTAGTTGACTTTTAAAATAAACTATGTTACTATATAAAAGAACTGGAACTTTCAAAATACATTGCATCCAGTTTCAACATACTACAAACTACAAAATAAAAAGTAATTCCACAATTAGGAATTACTTTTTATATATTCTAAAACCTCATCTTGGGTTTTACTAAAATCTTCATAATTAGTTTTAAACCACTTTAAATCCATTTGATTATTAAACCACGTATATTGTCTTTTCGCATAATGACGACTTCTTTGTTTAATAAGCTCAGTCGCCTCCTCCATACTAATATTACCATCAAAATATTCAAATAATTCTTTATAACCAATAGGTGTCATAACAGCTTTCGTTCTAACTCCACTATCATATAAATCTTTAGCTTCCTTTTCAAGGCCTAAAGTAAACATCTTATCTACTCTCTGATTAATTTTATAATATAAAATATCCCTTTCAGTCGTTAAACCAATAAATAGAGTATCATATAAAAGTTTATCATTCTTTTGCTTCTGACTAAAAGGTTTACCATTAGCTTCATAATAATTAAGCGCACTAATAATTCTAACTCTATTATTTAAATGAATATTAGTGTCAGGATCAATTTCTAATAATTTTTTATAAAGTTCATCATTACTAACACCCTCGTAATCATTATCAGCTTTATCCTTAAACTCATAATCATATAAAGCAGCTTTAATATATAAACCAGTACCGCCTACTAAAATAGGTGTTTTTCCTCTAGCTAAAATATCATCAATGCATTTTCTTGCATCCATCTGATAATCAAAGACAGTATAATTTTTAGTAACATCTAGCATATCAAATAAATGATGAGAAATACCCTTCGTATCACTTTCTTTATTAGTTGCAATTTCCATTCCTTTATAAATCTGTGTACTGTCAGCATTTATAATTTCACCATTTAATTTAGAAGCAATATCCAAACTAAGATCAGTTTTGCCAACCGCAGTTGGCCCAGTTATAACAATAACCATATTATCACCTACTTAATAAACATACTATCGCCAAAAGAAAAAAATCTGTACCTCTCTTTAACAGCCTCATTATAAGCATTTAAAATGTTTTCTTTACCCGCAAGCGCACTTACAAGCATAATCAAAGTAGATTTTGGTAAATGAAAATTAGTAATAAGTTTATCCACAGCCTTAAATTCATACCCCGGATAAATAAAAATATCTGTAAAACCACTACACGCTTTAAATGTTCCATATAAATTCATAACAGTTTCTAAAGTTCTAGTACTAGTAGTTCCCACACTTATAATATTATGACCACTTTCTTTAGTTTTATTTAATAAATCAGCAGTCTCTTCACTAACGATATAAAATTCACTATGCATTTTATGATCTTTAACATTACTAACCGAAACAGGTCTAAAAGTACCAAGACCAACATGTAAAGTAACATAAGCAATATTAACACCTTTTTCTAAAGCCTTATCTAAAAGCGAAGGTGTAAAATGAAGGCCAGCCGTTGGAGCTGCCGCACTTCCAACATTTTTCGCATATACGGTTTGATAACGGTTTTGATCTTCTAATTTTTCATGAATATAAGGTGGAAGTGGCATTTCGCCTAATTCATCTAATATTTCATATAAAATACCAGAATAAATAAGTTTAAAATGACGAATACCCTCATCAAAAACTCCAACACATTCCGCTTTAAGTTTACCCTCACCAAAAGAAACAATTGTCCCCTCTTTAATACGTTTAGCAGGTTTAGTTAAACACTCCCAAACATTGTTTTCTTTTTCAT
>CAMYRF010000111.1 GCA_947296775.1 uncultured Mycoplasmatota bacterium | reverse complement strand
TAAAAACCGCTTATTATAAGCGGTTTAATAACAATAATGGTGGAGAATAAGGGATTCGAACCCTTGACCCCCTGCTTGCAAAGCAGGTGCTCTAGCCAACTGAGCTAATTCCCCAAATTTCATATTGCTTATAAATTGTAACATATTATTTCTTAAAAATCAATATATTTTATTAAATTATAGTAGTTTTTTGAGCTTTTATGCTTTTATTGTGGAAAAAATAATGTGTTTTTTATGTTATATGGTTATAAATTCTTTATCTAATATATAATATAAAAATAGGATTTTCTTTTGATAATGTGATATAATAGTTAGTATAATTTGATAGAAATTATTGGAGGTTTTTATGCGAACACCAAAAGAAGAGATTTTGAAATTTATGGAAAACAGACCAGAGACTGTGGCAATTATTGGTTATGGTTCTGGGATAAATCCACAACGTGGTCAAGAAAATCGTAAACCACAGATTGATTTAATTGTTGTTGTTGATGATTTAAAGAAATGGCATGCTTCTAATATTAAGAAAAATCCTAAAGATTATTCTTTTTCAGGAAAAATGTTTTTTAAGTATGCGCCTAAAAAATGGTTACGCTCAGGCGGGAAAATTACTTATATGACTTATATACCTTTTGAAGGAAGTAAATATAAAATTGGTACAATAGAAAAAGATGATTTTTTAAATGATTTAAGAAATTGGGAAACTTTTTATATGGCTGGTAGAATGCAAAAACCTATTTTAATTGTAAAGGCTCCAGAAGAAGTGGAAGAGGCTATTAAGTTTAATCGTTATGCAGGGTTACAAAGTACTGAGTTATTGCTTGGAGAAGGCGAATTTGATGAAGAATACTTTTATACTATTTTAGCTGGACTTTCTTATGTTGGTGATACTCGTATGGGAATTGCTGAAAATCCTGACAAAGTTTTAAATATTGTAAAAGGCAGGTTTGACTTTTATCAAGATGTGTATGGTAGTCAGCTTAAAATTGGTGATGGTAATGTTATTATTGGTTTAGAAAATACTGATAATTTACCTAGGAATTTAAAACAATTTTTAGATACTTATAGTGGTAACGTTGGTGATGGGATTAGAGAATTTTTAACCAATAAAAATAAAAGCCAAAGTATGTCTCAAACTTTGAAGGGTTTATTTACTACTGGTCCTATCAAATCTGTAAAATATGTATCTGAAAAATTGAAACGTAAAAAACGAAAATAATTTATTTTAGGGGGATTTAAAATGAACAATGTTAAGAAAGAAACTTTAGAATTATTAGCTATGATGCCAGATGCGGCTACACCATATGGTTCTGGGTATTTTGTACAAAACGATAGTGCTGGTGAAAAGAAATCTATGGATATTATTTTATCTGTGGATAATCCTAATGAATGGCATAGAGAAAATTTGGAGTATAATCCATGGATGTATAAAGGCTCAAGTGTTCATAATTTAGTTAATAATGGGCTTTTGGATTGTGAGACATATTTTCCTCAATCTTTAGGTTGTTTTTTCACTAATTTTGAAGGTCGCGAATATAAAATTGTGGTTGTTGATAAACAATTGTTATATGATCATTTATGTACTTGGGAACATTTTTCTTTAACTGGTCGTTTTCAAAAACCTATGGCTTTAATTATTGATAATAGTAAAGGATTACTTCCATTTTTGATGAAGCAAAATTATAGAAATGCGGTTAAAGTTGGATTGCTTATGAATCCTGGTGAGGTGTTAAGTGTGAACACTTTATTTGAAACGATCACTAGTTTGTCTTATTTAGGTGATTTAAGAAATATATTCCATTTTGAAGATCCTAATAAAATTCATAATATAGTTAATGGTTCGTATGATTTTTTTGAACAGACTTATGGTGGACATGATTCTGAATATAAAAGAGAGGTTGATTTGCTTTTTAAGAGTGATGATTATAACGGGGAAGAATTATTTGGTAAAATTTCTACTTTACCTAGTTCAGTGAAGAACTATTTAATTTCAAATTTATCTTATGATGAGCTTATGGACACTAATTTGGTTGCATTAGAACTTCATAAATATTTTAGAAAAATTGATTTTATTGATAGTATTAAAATGGCATTAAGATGCAATCAAACTGTTGGATTTGAAAAAGTAACTCAAACTTTATCTGGAAAGTTTAAAAAGGGTAGACAAAAGATAAAAAGGAAGGCTTATGATTTTTGACATAGGCACTTATATTTGTTATAATTGTACCTGAAATTGGGTGATGAAAAATGAAAATACAATCAGTTGATTTAGCTATTTCGGCTGTGCGAAGGAGTCAGTATCCAACGGATGAAAAACCAGAGTATTTGCTTATTGGTAGATCTAATGTTGGAAAGAGTAGTTTTATTAATACGTTAGTTAATCGTAAAAATTATGCAAGAACATCTGGAAGACCAGGTAAGACGCAAACTATTAATTTTTATAATATTAATGATGATTTTTATTTAGTTGATGCGCCAGGATATGGATATGCTGGTGTTAGTAAGGCAAAAAGAAAAAAATTTGGACTTATGATTGAGGATTACATTGTTAATCGTGATAATTTGAAACAAGTATTTTTACTTATTGATTTTAGACATCGTCCAACTAATGATGATATTTTAATGTATAATTATTTGAAACATTATAAAATCCCAGTTACAATTGTTGCAACTAAAACTGATAAAATTGGTATTACTTTACAACAAAAACAAAGAAATGCTATTTTGAATGATCTTGATTTGGTTGTAGGTGATGACTTTATTATGTTTTCTAATGTAACTAAAGCGGGGAAAGAAGAAGTTCTTAAAAAGATAGAAATTACTGCTTAATTTGTCGCATTTATTAGATTATTTTCATACACTATTTTAGGTGGTAGAATGAAATTAATTACTGATGGCGATATGATTATTTTGTATTTGAACAGAATGTATATTAGAAGTCTGGATTTTACTGATAAGGAAGCAACAGAAAAATACATGAAGCGTTTACTTAAAAAGATTTCTAATAAGTATGATATGAGTTTTGATGGCTATTATGTAGTTAATTTATATGTTGATGTAAATTATGGCGT
Organism: uncultured Mycoplasmatota bacterium; assembly: GCA_947296775.1. Classification (GTDB taxonomy): domain Bacteria; phylum Bacillota_I; class Bacilli_A; order RF39; family UBA660; genus Coprosoma. The sequence continues at coordinate 1,130 of CAMYRF010000111.1, read as the reverse complement.
AGTTGTTGAAATTATAAAAGAAGAATTAGAGTATCTTGATTATTTTGGTAATCAAATTGAAATAAATACTAATGTATCTTATGACTCTTTTTTATATGAATTAAATAATTTTGATAGTGATTTATTTGATAAGTTTTTAGTTTATAAAGTAAAGGATAAATTATATTTAAAAATAGATGAAAATATTTCTGATGTAGAAATGGGAAAATTGCTTGAGTGCTGTAAAATTATTTATGGTATGAAGGCTGATGAAATTATAAAGAAAGCTAGACTTGTGAGGTGATATTATGCGAAAACCAGTAGTGGCTCTTGTTGGAAGACCAAACGTTGGAAAAAGTACGATTTTTAATCGTTTAGTTGGTTCTAGAATGTCTGTTATTGAAGATACTCCAGGGGTAACTCGTGATAGAATTTATGGAACGGCAAATTATAGGGATTATAGTTTTCATTTAATTGACACTGGTGGTATTGATATTGCTGAAAATAAATTTAATGATGAGATTAAGGGACAAGCTGAACTGGCAATCGATGAAGCTGATGTGGTAGTTTTTGTAGTTGATGGTAAGGAAGGTTTAACTGCAAATGATTTTGTTGTTAAAGATATTTTGATGCGTAGTGGTAAAGACGTTATAGTTGCAATTAATAAAGCTGATACTAAGGAGTTTAAAGAACATCAATACGATTTTTATGAACTTGCTTTTGAACAATATGTTCCATTAAGTGGTGAGCAAAAATTTGGTATTGAAGACTTATTAGACGAAATAACCAAAGATTTTAAAGAAATTCCTGAAGAGGATGATGAAAATGTTATTAAGTTTTCTATCATTGGAAGACCGAATGTAGGTAAGAGTAGTTTGGTTAATGCTTTATTAAATGAAGATAGAGTTATTGTTAGTGATGTAGCTGGTACTACTCGTGACGCAGTGGATACGCCTTTTACTTATCATGGTGAGGAGTTTGTAGTTATTGATACTGCAGGAATGCGTAAACGTGGTAAAATTTATGAAACGGTTGAAAAATATAGTTTACTTCGTTCTTTAAAGGCTATCGATAGAAGTGATGTATGTGTGATTGTTTTAAATGCTGAAGAGGGTATTATTGAGCATGATAAACATATTGCTGGTTATGCT
>CAMYRF010000110.1 GCA_947296775.1 uncultured Mycoplasmatota bacterium | reverse complement strand
CGTCTAAACCCCTCTTCTAACTGACCATAAACATATAAATGATTAGTAACAATCGTCTTACTAACGGTTAAAGGTCCAACAGCATCTGGTGCTACTTTTTGATTACCAAGGCCAATTACTAAACACGTACTATCATCATTAATTTTAATCGTTTTAAGCAATTTTGAAAGTTCTTCACTAAAAATAGTTTTTATTTGCTCCTTATTATCATAATCTGTAATATCGGGAAATTCAATTGTAATATATTTGCCAGCTTTTTTATTAATTTCCTTACCTTGCATTTCATTTAAAGTAATATCCATAACTTTTATATCATCAATTTCTCTCGATTCAACACCATCTTTAGTTAATTCTATTGCTAAATCTGTTCTAATTTCAAATTTATCTAAATCAATTTCATGACTCATTTTTATCACCCATTAACTATTTTTACCAAAAATACCATATTTTATTTGCTTTTTTCTTATTTTTTTGTTAAAATGGATTTACAAGTGTGGCTTGGAGGTGAAATTATATGGCCAATATGAAAAATGCAAAAAAGAGAGTTCTTGTTAATGCGAAGAAACATATCCGTAACAACAACTATACTGCAAGCATGAAAACTGCAGTTAAAAACGTAGAAAAAGCAGTTTTAGCTAAAGACAAAACTGTAGCTGAAGAAGCTTTAAAAGTTGCTATCAAAAGAATCGACAAAGCAGCAGGTGCAAATGTAGTGGCTAAAAATAAATGTGCCCGCGAAAAGTCAAGACTAACTAAAAAAGTAAATCAAATGAATTAATTTGATTTTTTTATGCGATAAATTATCAAAAAACAAATTCACCATTTTTATATTAAATAACACAATAAAAGCCAATGAACAAATCATTGACTTATTTTTTTGTTATTTACAAGTATAACCATCTTTTTCTAATGTTTTTTGAGCATCAGCTTTAGATTGTTTAGAGTTAGTACTAAATCCAAATAAACTTTTAGCATCTGCTTCTTTCATTTTAGTAGTATCAACTTTAACGTCAACACTAACACTAGAATCTTTAGATGAAGTTTTAACTTCTACACCATCTTTATCTTGATAGCTAGCAAATTGAGTTTCTAAAGCTTTTACCATTTGATCTTTATAATCTTTATATTGATCTTTAAGTTCCATGGTAACATTCATATCAACTTTTGTAGTTTTATTGCCCTCAAAAGTTGCATCCATTTTTGTAATAGTTTTTCCAGTTGCAGCTTCATCCTCTTTTGTACAACTAAGTGTTTCAGTTCCGCCACATCCAGTAAGAATAGCTGCAGCAAAAAATACGCTTCCTAAAATTAAAACTTTTTTCATTATATCTCCTCCTAAAATAATTATAGTCCTTGTAACAAAAATAATCAATAAAATTGTGAAAAAAATGTGAAAAAAGTCGAAAAATCATTTAAACACAACTTGCAATAAATAGTATAATAAAACAAAAAACTATGTTATAATTTTATTATAAACAAATATATTATTTTAATGAAAGGAATAATCAAATGAAAAAACGCAAAGTCCCTATATCAACAGTAGTACTATTAATAATATTAGTAGTCTGTTTCTTTTACAAAACTGAAATAGTTACCTTTGTTATGAGTAACATAACTGAATATACTAAAGTAAATAAACCTAAAGATAATAAATATACAAATACCTTTGACTTCGAATTTGTTCAAAATACTAATGATTTTCACGTTAAAGATAAACAAGGCATCTTAAACGCCATATATACAATTTTAAATTCAGGTCAAAATGAATACAGTTTTTACTGTTCAAAAGATTACGAAAACTGTTTAAAAGATTTAAAAGACATATCAGAAAATCAAACACTACTTTCCGTAATCAACAATATGGTTTCGCCTTATAATAGTTATCAAAAACTATATGTAACTACAAACACCTACGGAAAAGCTACAATAACATTAGATAAACTTTATAGTAATGATGACATAAAACAAATAAACGAAAAATTAGATAGTATCAAGAAAGAAATTATAAAAGATAATATGACAGACGAAGAAAAAATAAAAGCTTTTCACGATTACATAATCAATAATTCAGTATACGACGAAGAACGAGCTAAACAAATCGAAAATGGTGATGATAAAAATCATAAACATAATTCACATAAAGCAAATGGTCCATTATTAGAAGGCATTGCCCTATGCAGTGGATATAGTGACGCCATGAAATTATTCTTAGACGACTTAGGAATTAAAAACTATAAAATATCAAATAATAATCATATTTGGAACCTAATTTACTTAGATGGCCAATGGAAACACTTAGATATAACTTGGGATGACCCTGTAACCACTGATAAAAGTAACGTACTTCTGCACAAATTCTTCCTAGTTGATACAAATAAGCTACATGATCTTGACAGCACTAACCACGATTTCAATCCAGATTACTATCTAGAATTAAAATAATTGACAAATAAATACATCATGCTATAATTTAACAAGGGAGATGATATCATGGAAACTCAAATGAATGAGATTAATAAAAAATGTATGGAAATTATTAAAAGTTTAAACTTATCACCAAGAATAGTAACACATGAACCAATTCTAAATTATGAAACAGCTGCAAAAGTAGATGAAGAATTAGGACTTACTGGCACTGAAACTAAAACTTTATTTTTAAAAAGTAAAGCCGGTAACTACTATCTTTTCATCACTTTAGCAACAGAAAGAATGGATTCAAAACTACTGAAAAGTTTATTAGGCGAAAAAGTAAATATGGTGTCTGGTGACGAAATGATAGAGCTTACAACCATGCAACCAGGATGTATGACTCCATTTGGATTAAAAGAAGGTTTAATAAAATCTATAGTTGTAGATCCAAAAATTTATAATGAAGAAAAATTAATATTAGCATTTGGTTCTGAAACAATGTCAATGGAAATATTACCAGAAGAATTAAAAAAACTTATCGAAAGCCTTTATGAAGATATTATTCCATTAAACTAAAACAACTTCAAAATTGAAGTTGTTTTTTAATCCCATTCTAATATCGGTAAAACAATAGTTGTTAAAGTATATTCCCCTAACTCAGATTCATATAATAATTTTCCACCATGAGCTTCAATGATTTCACTAGATAAAGAAACTCCAAGGCCAGTTCCTTTCATTTTTGTTGTAAAAAAAGGTTCTTTTATTTGATCTAAAATATCTTTAGACATTCCCTCCCCATTATCCTTAATATAAATATAAAATTTATCATCTTTTATCTCGGTCCAAATTTCTATTTTAGGATTATTTTCCAAAGCTTCAAGACTGTTTTTCAACACATTAGTAAGAACCTGAAATAACCTGTTATAATCACCCTCTAAATAAACTTCATTATCAGTAAGTTTAATTGAAGTCCTAATTTTATTTTCTTTAAAATAAGGTTTATAATTTTCTACAAAATTACTAAGTAAATAATTAACATCCAAAAGTTCTTTATTAATTTTCACCTTATTCATTGATAAAAAATCCTCTAACAAAAATAAGGTTTTTTCAATTTCCTCTTTTATAATTGGAATATAATCTTTAGAATGATTCAGATCATTCACATCAAACATATCTAAATAGCCCTTACACACCGCAATAGGATTTTTAATCTCATGTGTAATTTGAAATAAAGTAGTTTTAATTTGTTTATCATGCTCAATTTCCTTTACAGTTATTCTCACATTCAAAACCTCTTCAATTCTTGCAAGTAAATGAATTACTGTAATAGACACACATAAAAATAGAAGTCCCACAAAGAAAATTTTAAAATAAAAATCCAATAAATTATGAGAATAAATAATAAACGAAGTAATTACCATATTTACAACAACCAATATTAAAGTAAATAAACTAACAAATTGCCAAATCTTTAATCTTTCAAAGAAAAACTTGTAAATAATAAAATATAAGAAAAACCAAAAGACAATTATAAATCCATACCCATCATAAAAATTAAAATAATAAAATATAGCTGCCAAAGACGATATGATAATCGCAACATCATTTTTCTTACAATAAGAAATTAACAATGGTAGACAAACTAAAAACATTGGAATTCCTTCAAATACTGGTACATTGTATTTTAAAATAATATATAATGCCGAAAAAATTGTAATAATTAAAGCCAATCTATTTTCCTTATCATCAAAAGAATTTTTATATGCAATATAAAATAAATATACCAAAACCGGTACAATTA
>CAMYRF010000109.1 GCA_947296775.1 uncultured Mycoplasmatota bacterium | reverse complement strand
ACGGTAAAAGTACCCCAAATTCCTGCAAGAAATCTAAAAAAAACATTTTTTTTAAAATTTCTGTATAAATTTGACCTTTTTACATATAATAACTAAGATAATACTAATTTGACAGATAAATTAATATATAGTATTATCATTAATAGAAACAGATGACTACAAGGTGGCAAGATACTAGTATAACTAGTGTCCCCAACCCGGTCATCTGTTTTTCTTTAATTGTAATCTCTGAATCCTGTAATGATTTTCACCACTATCCATAGAAACAACTTCAAATTCCAAATAATAAATTTTTTTACCTATTTTCAAACTGTCAAAATAATAATTCCAACTATTGTATTTTTGACGTTTTTTATTTTCTATAACCTGATTAACTAACGTTGCATGTTCAATAATATCACCCAAATCAGAAAATATCTTTAAATGCTCACTTAATAATTTTCTTTGGTTTTTATTATAATAAATTTTTTCTATACTTTCACCAATTCCACTTCTATATACTACAATAATATTACCGCAATTTTTAAACTTGTTTGTAGGATGATGTTTTTCAAATATTAAGCATGCTAATTTCTTTAATTCTTCTACAGACATATTATTAATACTTATATCATCCAATTCAGATATTTTTTTATTTACATCAACAATCCCATCAAAGTTATTACTTTCCCTATCAAATATTTCTCTGACATTAGAATATTTATTTAAAAGTTTTTCATTAATAGGAATATTGTATTTTTTTATATGTGCATATTTTTTCATAAACTCCTCCTCATATATAACATACGGTAAAAGTACCCCAAATTCCTGCAAGAAATCTAAAAAAAACATTTTTTTTAATTTTTTTCAATAAACTCCCAAAATAAAATCAAAATATGATATGATTAAAAAGGTGATAATATGGATTTAACAAATTTAAATAACAAACAAAAAGAAGCTGTAGATATAACAGAAGGACCAATTTTAATACTAGCTGGTGCTGGAAGTGGAAAGACAAAAGTTTTAACTACAAAAGTTGCATATCTAGTAAATGAAAAAGATATAGATCCACATAATATTCTTGCAATAACCTTTACCAATAAAGCTGCAAAAGAAATGAAAGAGCGCGTTTTAAATATGTTAGGACCAGTAGCCTACAACATACAAATATCAACATTTCATTCATTAGGACTTTTACTTTTAAAAGAAAACTATGAAAAATTAAATTACCAAAAAAACTTTACTATTTTAGATAGTGATGATACCTTAACCGTTATCAAGAAAATTCTTAAAGAAATGAATTTAGATACAAAAATATATAATCCAAGAACAATAAAAAATAAAATCAGCAGTGCAAAAAATGAACTTATGGATGCTGAAAGTTATAGTAGATTTGCTAACTCCGATTACGAACAAATAATAATAGATGTTTTTAGAAAATACGAAAAGAAAATCAAACAAAATAACTCAGTTGATTTCGATGATTTGTTAGTATTACCAATCAAACTGTTTCAGAAGCATCCAGATATCCTACAAAAATATCAAGAAAGATTTAAATATCTCTTAGTAGATGAGTATCAAGATACTAATGAAGCACAATACATACTAATAAAAATGTTAAGTGCCAAATATAAAAATATATGTGTAGTTGGTGATATTGATCAATCAATATATGGATTTAGAGGTGCTAACTATAGAAACATTTTAAACTTCGAAAAAGATTATCCAAATGCAAATGTAATACTACTAGAAGAAAACTATCGTTCAACAAGTAACATCTTAAATGTGGCAAACGATATTATAAAAAATAATAAAAAAAGAAAAGAAAAAATATTGTGGACAAATAACGAAGAAGGAACAAAAATAAAATATCACCGTTCCTATGATGAACAAGATGAATCTCACTATGTTATGGATAGAATTAAAAGGCTAATTAAAAGCGGAGAAAAAAAAGAAGAAATAGCCGTTCTTTATAGAACCAATGCACAGTCAAGAAACATGGAAGAAGCCTTATTAAGAGAAAATATTCCTTATAAAGTAGTAGGGAGCTTTTACTTCTATAACCGAAAAGAAATAAAAGATTTAATCAGTTATTTAAAACTCATATATAATCAAAATGATGATGTAAGTCTAATGCGTGTAATAAATGTTCCAAAGCGACAAATAGGACCAAAAACAGTTGAAAATTTAGCCTTAAGGGCAGCTACAAATAGAACAAGCATGTATGAAGCAATAGAAAGTGGAAAAGAACTAGAATTCAAAAAAATAATAAAGCGAATCAAAAAACAAAGCGAAGATATATCACTAACAGATTTGGTCGACTTAATATTAAATGAAACAGGTATAAAAAAAGAACTAGAAAACGAAAAAACATTAGAAGCCGAAGTAAGACTAGAAAACCTAGAAGAATTCAAATCAATAACCAAAAACTTTGAAGAAAGTAGAGGCATAATTTCCCTAGATGAATTCCTAATGGAAATAAGCCTTGTCTCTGATATTGAAGAACACAAAAACAACACCGACGTTGTGACCTTAATGACAATTCATTCCGCTAAAGGACTAGAGTTCGATCACGTATTTTTAATAGGATTAGAAGAAGGAATCTTCCCACACGTAAACTGTATGGACTCCAGTGATGATATTGAAGAAGAAAGAAGATTATGCTATGTAGCAGTTACCAGAGCTAAAAAAACATTAACCATAGTTAATGCAAAAAGAAGAATGCTTTACGGTAATACAAGTTCTAATCCACCAAGTAGATTCATTGAAGAAATAAATAAAGAATATTTAGATTCTGATGTCCCTGAAGAAAAACCAAAATTTATTAAAAAAGAAATGATAGATGAAAATGCCACATATAACGTAGGCGATAAAGTTATTCATAATACATATGGTGAAGGGATAGTAATTGGCATCGGTAGTATTCTTACTATTGCATTTTCACAGAAATATGGTATCATTAAAATAATGAAAGGTCATAAAAGTATAAGAAAGGTGGAATAAAATGATTTTAGGAATAGTAGAAACCCTAAATGAGTGGGTTGCGCCAATTAGATCATGGATAGAATCAAACCACGATAATCCTGTTATGTGGATTGCCTTTTTCCTAATTGGACTAGCCATATTCGCATTTACATATAGTGCGTTAAACAAAGACCACTAATAAATTATGAAAGAAGCCATGAAAAGCTTCTTTTTTCTTGATAAAAAAAATTAACATTGATATAATAACAATAGGGTGAAAACATGATAAAACAAAGAATAGATGAATTAATAGAATTAATAAATAAAGCAAATTATGAATACTATACCTTGGATAAACCAACAATTACTGACCAAGAATATGATAGATACATGCAGGAACTTACTGAACTTGAAGAAAAATATCCAAACCTAAAAAGAGAAGATTCTCCAACACAAAGAGTTGGTGGGAAGGTTATCGATGAATTTAAAAAAGTTACCCATGAAATACCAATGTTATCATTAGGTAACGTATTTAATGAAGACGAAATAATTTCCTTTGATGAACGAATAAAAAAAACAGTCAAAAGCCCAAGCTATGTAGCCGAATTAAAAATAGATGGCCTTTCAGTTTCACTTGTTTATGAAAAAGGAAAACTAGTAAGAGCGGCAACAAGAGGAGACGGAGTAACTGGAGAAGATATTACCCATAATGCAAGAACAATAAAAAGTATCCCACTCACACTCGCAAAACCAATAGATATTGAAGTACGCGGTGAAATCTATATGAGTAAATCTTCATTTCAAAAGCTAAATGAGAACGGTGAAAACTTTGCAAATCCAAGAAATGCAGCTGCTGGAAGTGTTAGACAATTAGACTCTAAAGTTGCTGCTTCAAGAAATTTAGACTGTTTTATTTATCATCTTCCAGACCCAGAAGACTATAACATTTATACCCACGAAGAAGCCTTAAAATTTATGAAAGAACTAGGTTTTGTAACCAACCCAAATAATAAAAAAATAAGCAACATAAAAGAGCTAATTAGTTATATAGATTACTGGACAGAAAATAGAAAAACATTACCATATGAAATAGATGGTATAGTTATTAAAGTAAATAATCTTGATGATCAAAAAAGATTAGGTTTTACTGCTAGAAATCCAAAATGGGCAACAGCTTATAAATTTCCAGCTGAAGAAGTATTAACAAAAGTAACAAATATAATATTTACGGTTGGAAGAACAGGCCAAGTAACCCCAAGTGCGGACCTAGAACCTGTAAGAG
>CAMYRF010000108.1 GCA_947296775.1 uncultured Mycoplasmatota bacterium | reverse complement strand
TGCCGAAATAAATGCCATTAGAAACGCCGCAAAAATACTAGAATCACACGATTTTACTGGATGTACACTATACACAACATGTTACCCATGTCCAATGTGTTTATCCGCAATAGTTTGGGCCAATATAAAAGAAGTATATTACGGAAATACCAAAGAAGACGCTGAAAATATTGGCTTTAGAGATAATAAAATATATGAATTATTAAACGATCTAGAAAATAACAACATAATCAAATTTACCCAAATAGATAGAGAAGAAACTATAAAATCATTTGAAAAATTCAAAAATAACAAAAATTTATATTAAGGAAAATAAATGACATATACAAAAGAAACATATCAAAAATTTATAAACGATCTATATAAAAACAAAGATGAAAAATACCAAAAATTTCATTCAAAATTACTAAAAAATGAAGATATAACAGTTATCGGTATAAGAACTCCAGTCTTAAAAAAACTAGCTAAAGAAATCAGTAAAAACGATTATCAAAGTTTTATAAAGCAAAACACCCATCAAACTTATGAAGAATGCGTCTTACACGGTCTAATACTAGGATATACTCAAGTAGATAAAGAAGAACTATTTAATCTAATAGATAACTTTATTCCATACATCGATAACTGGGCTACAAATGATCTTACAGTTTCTAATCTAAAATCCTTTAAAAACATAAGCATAGATAACATTCATAAATATCTAAATTCAAATAATCCCTGGGAAATTAGATTTGGTTTAACACTTTTATTAACTTACTATATAAAAGAAGAAAACCTTGACAAAATATTTAATATATGCAATTCTATTACAAGCAAGCACTACTACGTTCAAATGGCAAATAGTTGGCTTATATCAATATGTTATATTAAATATCCAAAAGAAACCTATAAATATTTAAAGAAAAATAAACTAGATAAATTCACTCAAAATAAAACCATAAGTAAAATTTGTGATTCATATAGAATTACAAAAAAACAAAAAGAAGAAATAAAAAAACTAAGAATATAGAAAGTAGGGGAAGAGTGTGAAGGAAGTCATCATTGAAACAATAATTGATAGTCTAAAATTACTACCATTTTTATTCGTTGCCTTTCTAATAATAGAATTTTTCGAACATAAACTAACTCAAAAAAGCAAAAAGCAAATAGAAAAGGCAGGTGTACTAGGACCACTAATAGGCGCAATAGCAGGAATATTCCCACAATGTGGTTTTTCTGTTATTGCTACAAACTTATATATTACTAGAATAATTAGTTTAGGAACATTAATAGCTGTTTATCTATCAACAAGTGATGAAATGCTTCCAATACTAATCGCCGAAGGCGCTGGAGTTTTAGAAATCCTAAAACTGCTAGGAATAAAACTAGTAATCGGAATAATTTTCGGATTTATACTAGACCTAATTATAAAACCAAATAAAGATCGAATAACTTATCATATATGCGAAGAAGAACACTGTGATTGTAAACATGGAATAATAAAATCAAGTTTAAAACATACAATCAAAACCTTCATTTTTATCTTAATAATAACTTTTATTTTAAATACCTGTATGTATCTTTTAGGTGAAGACTTTCTTAAAAATTTATTCATCAAAAATAATTGGTTTGCACCATTCGTAGCTAGTTTAATAGGTCTTATTCCTAACTGTGCTTCAAGTGTTGCCCTTACTGAACTATATTTAAACGATATTTTACCATTCGCCCCTACAATATCAGGATTACTTGCTAATAGTGGAGTAGCCCTTATAATTCTGTTTAAATCCAATAAAAAAATAAAAGAAAACTTACAAATAGTTTTCTTAATATATGGAATAGGGGTATTAGTAGGATTAACAATAGAATTAATAACTTTATTAGTATGATATTTCATCATACTTTTTTAATGCAAAAAATCATCAATATCAGACATTATTTGTTCTTGCATTTTTTTGATATCATAATCATAACTAACAATGTCATAGTATCTTTTATTAGCCTGTTTTGCGGTTTCAGCAATATATTTACTTCTTCCGATATTTACCTCACAATACTCACAAATAGTTTCGTCATCATATTTTCGAAGCCAACTTGATTCATCTGTTTCATTTATTGTCTTAAGCCTAATAAGCGCCTCATCAATATCTGATGTATCAACAATATACGCTTCAAATATTCTAACATCATAGTTATCTTTTAGTTCGTCTAAGTTTGTTAAATCTGGCCATAAACCTCCTTCAACAACAATTCCATTAACATCATTAAGAATTCTATTAGAATACCCAATAGCAGCAGTTGTCAAAACCTCATCACGATATCTGGTAGAAACAAAAAACACATCAAAATTCTTCCAAGATATCTTATGTCCAAAATTAGGGAACCTCACTCCAGTAGCCTTGAGCGCCTCTTTCATTGCATCCATATGAAGAACAGAAAAGCCATACTTTTTTCCAATAAGTTCTGTAATCGTAGTTTTACCAACACGCGGAACTCCACCAATAAATATTGCATTTTTTAATACTTTATGTTTTTTCATATAAGTAAACCTCATTTCTTCTTTTCAATTATATCAAAACGAACTAGCAATAACAACAACCTTCATATATCAACGTCTTTACACCAAATACATATATAATCAAATATTATACTTTTTTTATACTAAAAGCATAAATTTTAATAAGGTGATAGCATGTCTAACATAACAATCGCATTTATATTAACATTTATTGCAGGCATTTCTACAATGATAGGTTCATTATTAATATTTTTCAAAGATAAAAGGGGAGTAGTCCTAAAATATTCTCTCAGTTTTGCAGCAGGAGTAATGATATGCGTATCAGTGATTGATCTAATACCAGAATCAATAGAATTATTATTTAACGAAAATAAAAATAAAACATTTATTTTAACATTCGTATTTATCATAGCAGGAATGATTGTCTCATTTATGATAGACAAATTGATACCAGAAAATGAAAATCAAAACAATAACAAACTTTTTAAAGTCGGAATTTTTTCAATGATAGCCATAATATTACATAATATTCCTGAAGGAATAGCAACCTTTTTATCCTCTGCTACAAACATAAAACTAGGGATAGCCCTTACAATCGCCATAGCACTTCATAACATCCCAGAAGGCATCAGTATATCAATTCCTATCTTTAAAGGCACTAAAAGCCGTAAAAAGGCATTATTATACACATTTATATCAGGTATGTCAGAACCATTTGGAGCAATTTTTGCATTTCTTTTTTTAGCCCCAATAATAAACGATACAATCATGGGAATATTACTAGCTATAATTGCTGGTATTATGATTCATATAGGATCAATAAAATTACTTCCTACAGCCTTAATTTACAAAAATAAAAAAAGAACATTTCTGTTCTTTATAATAGGTATATTGTTTATGTATATTAGTCATCTATTGATGAACTAAATTTTAATAATATACTATAATAATCATCAATATTACAAATAAATTTCATATTATTCTATGTGTTTTATTTAATTTCCATATCATCACTACCGCACTTTATAAAATCAAATAAAATAGGGGAGAGTTCGTTTTTTAACAGCACAATCAATCAAATAATATCAAGCATCAATATAAGAATCAATAAATTTATCAATAATATTTTTGTAGCAAACATTCCTCAATAATTAATATTAATTTATATTACACTTTCACATTCATTTGCATTAATTTCCCAAAGAATTATTCTCCTACTTTTATTCCTTAACTATACTATAACATTTTTCCCAATTGACTCCCCCTACTTGCCCATTTATTAAAAAAGGGGAGTATATCAAAAAAATAGACGCATTATAAGCCAAAAAACTTTAATTAGATGAATAGTTATTCACCTCGATCAAAAATATAAAACCATATAATTTCCCGGAAATAATCAAAAAGAAATCGTCAAAGTAAAATTTCCTGAAAAATATTTTAAAATTAATTTTAAATAAATTATTAAATAATTATATTTTAAACAAATAAACAAACATATTATATAGAGTAGTGGTTATATATCAAGAATAAAAAAACCACCTATATTATTATAGATAGTTTTAATTTTATATTAACAAGTTAACATAATATATATTATAGGATTTTTAATTACCAACTTTTCTAGATTGAATTTCAACTATTTTAGCAAGCACTTCAGCCGCATTAGATTCATCAATACCAACATATCCTAATTCTTTTAACGCTTGAACTTTAGCTGAATTAATTTCTAACGTACGGCTCATCTTATCTTCTAATTTTTGCTCAATTTGTTGTACGAAACGTTTATGAGTCG
>CAMYRF010000107.1 GCA_947296775.1 uncultured Mycoplasmatota bacterium | reverse complement strand
CTATAAGTGAAGCTGATAATGTTTATGTGTTAGATACTGGTTCTACTGATAAAACTGTAGCTAAATTAAAAAAACGAGGAGCAATCGTTAAAACTGAAGTTATTTCTCCTTGGAGATTTGATGTTGCGCGTAATAAATCATTAGAATTAGTTCCAGAGGATACTGATATATGTGTTTGTATGGATATTGATGAAGTTATCGAATCTGGGTGGCGAGAAGTTTTAGAAAAACTATGGGATGATAACATAACTAGACTTAGATATAACTATAATTGGAGTTTTGATGATTATGGAAATCCTGCTGTCAATTTCTATATTGAAAAAATGCATTCTAGAAAGGGTTACAAATGGACTCATCCTGTTCATGAGGTATTAGAATATGATGGAATAGAAAAATCTTTAACTACTGATGAAATTACAATTAATCATTATCCAGATAATACAAAGTCACGAGGTTCTTATTTACCTTTACTAGAACTTTCTGTTAAAGAAAATCCAGAAGATGATCGTAATATGCATTATTTAGGTAGAGAGTATATGTATTATAAAAAATACAATGAATGTATTGATACTTTGATAAAGCATTTAAAACTAAAATCAGCCACTTGGAAAGATGAAAGATCTGCTTCTATGCGTTTTATTGCTAGATCTTATAAAGCTTTAGACAGATTAGATGAAGCTAGGCTTTGGCTAGCTAAGGCAAGAAATGAAACACCATATTTAAGAGAACCCTATGTTGAAAGTGGAATGCTTGAATATGAGCATGGTGATTATAAAGAAGCTGAAAAATATCTTTTAATGGCTCTTAAAATAAATGACAAATACAAAAATTATATAAATGAACCATTTTGTTATGATGGAACCATTTATGATTTATTATCGATATGCGAATATAATTTAGGGAAAATAGCTGAAAGTCTATACTATTTAGATATTGCACTGGAGTTTGATCCAAATAATGAAAGACTAATTAAAAATAAAGAAATCATAGAAAATAATAAATAAAATTGATATATTTTATTTAGACTATTAACAAAATTTTGTTAATGGTCTTTTTCATTAAAAAAACAAACCAATAAATCAATTTACTGGTTTGTTGATATTATTAATTAATTGTAAATTCTTTTTCTAAAACCACTCTATTATCATCTTTATTATATGGTTTTAAAATTATTTTATATGTACCTGGAGTTAATGATACCCCATTTATTATTTTGAATGAAACTTCATTACTGTCATAATTATTTCTAACTTCCCAAGCGATTCTTCCACTAATAGAACCACCACTAATAACTTGAAGTTCAATATCTTCTGAAGTGGCTCCGATTGAGCTGATAGCTTCACTAAATGTTACATTAATAATACCATTATTATATGTAGCATTTGTAATATGTAAAGCTTTTTCGTCTGGGTCAGTTTGATCAACATACTCTGGTATTGATACATGATCAACGAATCCCTTACGATAATTACCTACTTCATCAATAAATAATGCCCAAATTCTTGTGTTTTTAGTTACATTAATATTGCTTAAATCGATATTGATTGTATTACCACCATAATTTAATGTTTGTTTTTTTGAAGCAATAGCGCCACTTAAAATATCTCCAGACATTGGTGTGGTTGAATTCCAATCATATATACCTTGGTTCCATTCATAAATACCATAATATACAGTTCCAGGTTCATCAGAATTAAAATTGAATTTTGCAGAGTTTTCAGTGTCTCTAATTACATTTTCACCAGTAATGCGTGGTGGATCAAAATGTGATACAAAGGTTGAATTGATTGTGTTTGTATCATCAATGTTTATTGTAACTGTGTAGTTATTGTCTTTATGTCCATAATTATCTGGTACTTTAATAATGTAAGTTAATCTATCTGAGCTTACTGAGAAAGTAGCACCTTTTAATGTTAAGTTTGATTGAGTTGGACATATAATTCTAAAGTCATCTAATGTTAATTCTTTTGAAGGTGCTTTATTAAGTTCAAAATGAAAATTGTTAATTGTCTCTTCTGCAGCATAAGTTATTTTATAGTCATTTGTGTCTTCAGGCATAGGATCAGCATCAATGTCAATTGGTCCTTGAACACTTGCTACATTACCATAAAAGCCCTCAATAACATAATATAAAGTATATCCTTGGTTGGCTTCTAAATTTGATATTGTTATTTTATTATATCCAAGTTTAGCATTGCTTTTTACGCCGTTTTTCATTATTGTGTCAGCACTTACTGCAGCTTTAGATTGACTAGGTTCTAATAAATAATATACATACCCACCTTCATCTAACCCATATATTTCAAAGTTGGCTTCAGTTTCGTTTATTCTTGTAATATCTACTTTATTAACTGTAGGGTTAGCATAATCTGTACTAAAATCTTCACTAATTATATTACCGTTTGGTAATGTGATATAAAGTGAATATACTGGGTTTTTAAAATAAGAAGTTGATAAACTATATTTATTACCATTTTGGGTAAGTTTAAATTTACTAATACTTTTACCTGCTGTACAAATAACAGATATATCATCTAAACTCAAATCTACTTCTTTACTAAGTGTGAAAGTAACATTTCCTTGACCATTAGATTTAACATCAGTTATTGTAATATCATTTTCTTGTCTTACAACGACACGGTCTAAATCACCATTTAATACTGGCTTATTTACTGTGTTTGTATATACTTTAGTATTATTTGCATTAACTGTTAATGAGTTGATAACTCCGTTTCCAGAAATAGTAGTATTTTCACCGTTACTAACAAAGTTAGTTACTGTATTATTTTTATTAATCATAATACTATTATTTTTACTATCATTTTTTAAATTTGTAATATTAGCATTAATTATCATATTAGTATCATCGTTGTTGTTAATTAATGTAGTTATTGTTTTATTAATGGCAAGTGTTCCTTCTTTTTCTAAATTATTTAAAACAACATTTTTTGCTGGAACGTTTAATATAACTTCATCACCATTTATAATGTTAATTTCGTTTATAGCGTTATCGCCATTAATGTGAATGTTACCATCTATATTTAAAGTGTTAACGCTACTTTGACTATCCATATTTATAGTAGGTCCTGAAATAACTTTGTTAATTTTGGTAATAGACCTTAATGAAAACATAGCCATTGTACTTTGGTTTGTTACCATTGATTTAACTTTTGTATTTACAATATCTAACTGATATTTTGTTGGACTTGCTAACATTAATGTGTCCTTAATATTAACATTTTTTAAAATAATATGAGTATTTTCATCAAAGTTTGAAGCAATTATTACATTTTCATATGTTTTATCACTTACGACTACTTCGTTATTATTTGCCATATCATTAGTAATAACTAAATCTTCATAAGTAGTTGTTTCGTCATTAGGTTTGCTTGGTTTGTTTGGTTTTTGACTTGAACTACCTGTATTTGGTTTGTTTACACTTGGCTTACTACTAGTTGAATTTTGTTTCTTTGTTGAATTAGTTTTGTAAGTTTTTGTACTAGAATTATCTGATGCACTATTACTTTCTACACTAGTAGAATCAGTATTTAATATTTGATTATCATCAGACATTTCTAATGACTCACCTTCTTTTTGGTTAGTATCTTTCTTTTTAGATTTTTTTTCATTATCTTTAGTTTCTTTTAATTCGTTTCCGGTTTTTGAATCTAGGTTATTGTTTTTAGTTATAACATATGTAGTTATACTAGATATTCCTAATATTAATATAATAATAGAAATAATAATTTTTCGTTTCGAATTCATTGTTTACCTCCCTATATATCATATGACTTTAGTTTGTCATATTTTTATTAAAAAGTCAATATTACTTTGTCAATACTTGACAAAAAAATTAGCCTTTTTTATTGGGCTAATCTTTATCTAATAGTTTTAGTTTTCTAATTACTTTTTTTTCTATTCTTGAGATATATGATTGACTGATACCTAAAAGATTTGCGACATCTTTTTGTGTCATTTCTTCGGTTCCAAATAAACCATATCTTAAAATCATTATTTTTTTGTCTCTTTCATTTAATGTTTCGATTTCATTATAAAGCATTTTCTTTTCGATTTCTTTTTCTAATCCTTTTGTTACTATATCTGAGTCGGTTCCTAAAATGTCTTCTAGTCGGAGTTCATTTCCTTCGGAATCATAACTTAAATTATCTTCAAAGCTAATTTCGCCTCTTCTTTTTTTATTTTTTCTTAGGAACATTAAAATTTCGTTATCTATACACCTTGATGCATAGGTGGCTAATTTTATATTTTTATCTAGTTTATATGTATTAACCCCTTTAATTAAACCTACACTACCAATAC